>CAZYHE010000047.1:9410-14050 GCA_964647225.1 uncultured Anaerolineales bacterium | reverse complement strand
GACAGGCGTCGGCGCGGCGGCCTGAGCGGGCACGGGCGTGGGCGCGGCCTGTCCGGCCGGCGCCGGCGCGCCGGCCTTCGTCGGGGCTGGCGTGGCCTTCGGCTTTGCCGGCGTGAAAGTGAAGGTGGGCCGCTGCGTCTTGAGCGGCGCCGGAGTCGGGGTCGGCGCTTGCCCCACGCGCAGACTTGCACACGCACTGAGCGCCAGGGCCACGATTATGAGAATCAAAACACGAAACCGCATCGAACTATCTCCTTTTTGAGCTTCTGATGATCCATTCAGCGCGCCAGCCAATAGGCGATGTAGACCACCAGGTTGCGATACGAATCCCCTTTGGTGGTGAAACGTGTGATCGGTGACATGCGCAGGCCGCCGGGACGGGCCAAATAGATCTCCCAGTCGGACTCGCCTGCGTTGTACATTTCGAACTTCAGGTTATAGATGTATTGAATGATGCGGGACGTGCCGCTGCCCGAAACGATCTCATCAAACCGGTCCCCCATGGATTGCCGGTCACTGCTCACGTCCACGCCATCACGCAACACCTTGAGGATATAACCCCCCAGCGGATTCTCGTAACTGCCGGAGCCTTCGTAGATCTTGGCCCAGATTGTCAGGATGCCGTTATCCACCTGGATCGGAAACTCCGGCCCGCGCGCCACATCGAACGGCGGCATTGGGGTCGGCGCAGTCGTTGGGGTGGGCGGCGGCGGCGGCACCGGCGTGGGCACCGGGGTCGGCGCGGGCGTCAGCACCGGCACGGCCTCCAGCGGGCCGTTGGCGGTCACCTGCGCGGCCGGCACCCAAACCGGTTGGTTCGCCATGCAGCAAACCCACCACCAATCGCCGGCCGGCGTCTTCCCCAGGATCATTAGTTCGACCCCGGCCAGGGCCTGCCCCACGAGGGGGAACGTCGTGCCCGGCCCGCGTTGCCCACTGACGCTCTCCTCCTTCACGACGACGAACGGGGTCGGCAGCGGCCGCGGTCCCGTGATACGCGCCGGCCGATTGGTTTCGACATCGGAGGTCGGCTCCGGCGTGGGTGTCGTCGGCGCGGGCGGCGATGTCGGGCCGGGCGTCGGGCTGATGGTCGGCGTCTCGGTGGCGAAGATCACTACGCTGACGGCCCCGCCGGCCGCGCTGTTGGTTATCACGCTCGAAGCTGCCGGCGCGGCGACCGTCACCCCCGGCGGCAACTCACCGCGGATGGGTAGGGGCGCAGCCGCAGTTCGCGGCATCAGCAAGCCCGGCAGGGGCGTGAAGGTGGGCCGCGGCGTCTTGGTGGCGGTTGGCGCGCCCGCGGGCGCCGGCCGGCCCACCACCGCCTGGCCGACCGAGCACGCCAGGCTGGCGGTCAGCAGCACGACCACGCCCAGGAGCAACGGCCACGCCCGCAGGTTGGCCCGCAGCATCGTCCGGCTCATCTTCGGAACACCACGTAGTACCACTTGGAATTGCTCGGATTGGTGACGAAGCGCACCGGGGCCGACAGCGGATTCCCGACCCGATCAATCACCGTGACCTCCCAAGGCCCGGTTCCCCCTGGCAGGTTCGCTTTGTTGCTGTCCCATTTGAGATTGCTTTTGACGCAGCGCAGCCCTGGGCGCAGAGTCGGATTGGGACACTCCCGCGCGGAGTCCCCCACCACCAGACCATCGTTGGGCCATTGCACGATCGTCCAATCCCAACCCGCCGATTGCGATTCGTTGCTGATCCATTCCTGGGCGAGGGCCACGTTGCGGATGCGCAGCCGGTAGCCCCACAGCGGCACCGCGCCGTTGTAGATCACCACATCCACGCGGAAGACATCCTGGCCCAGGTGATACTCCTCCGGCGTGCCCTCGACCCGGAACGTCCACGCATAGGTCGGCGAGGGCGCCGGGGTTGGGGAGGGTGCGGTGGTTGGCGGCGGCGCCGGGGTCGGCGGGAGATTCACGACCTCGGCCACCGTCCAGATCGGCCCTTCGACGCGCACCAGCGAGTCGGAGATCCAGACGTCGGCCCCGTTGACGCAGCAGATCTTCCACCAGTCGCCCGCTTGATTGCGCCCCACGACCGTGACCTCTGTCTCGGCATCGAGCTTGGTGACGACCGGATACGCGACGCCAGGCCCCTGGCGCACATTGGCCTGCTCTTTGGTGATGATCTTCACCGGCGGCAACGGTGTGTTGGTCGGCAGCGGCGTCGGCGTCGGCGGCTGGGTGGGACCGGGCAGCGGCGTGGGCGTCGGCCTGATCGGCGGGACGAACGGCCCCGGGGTCGGCGTGACTGTCGGCACGGGTGTCGCCGTCACGATGATCACCACGACCGTTTGCACCGCCGGCCCGCCCCCGGCCGGCTGCGGCAGGAAGATTGTCTGGCCGGAGCCGGGTATCAGCACGAGAGGTGTGGATGGCGGCGCAGTGGGCAACACCACTCCCGGAAAGCGCGTGGCATCGAGGGTCGGGGTGGCGACCAGCGCGCGACCAAGCACGGGTGTCCACGTCGGGCGCGGGGTGCGCGTCGGCGTCACAGTCGCCAGGGATTGCCCGGCCAGCAACTGTGTCGCGGAACAGCCCACCGCCCCAACTGAAAGCACCAGGAGGACGCCGATCAGCGCCCAAAAGGTGCGTCTGCGCATCGTCAAAACCTTTCACACGATTCCCCGCGTTGACGACAGGAATCCACGCATGGTTCCCTGCCTCGATGTATAGCGGAGTATAGCACAGGTTGCCGCCTGACGGCAACCAGACGGACATTTCTGATTGTTTGGGCGGGATGCTATTTGAAGTTCGCTCGTTTCTGGTGTATCATTACGCCGATTTGATCCTCTTCCCAACAAGGAGAAGTCGCATCATGCAAGTGTTACTCACAAAAAACGTGGATGGCCTGGGCCGTGCCGGTGAAATCAAAGAGGTGGCTGGCGGCTATGCCCACAATTACCTGTTCGCGCGCAAGTTGGCCGTGGCAGTGACCGAAGGCGCAGTGCGGCAGGCGGAAGTGACGAAGGAGGCCGATGCGCGGCGGAAGGAGCGCCGGGCTAACGAGGCCAAGACCCTCGCCGACCAATTGGACGGCAAAGTGGTTGTCTTTCACGCGCGCGCCGGCGAAGGAGATCGGCTGTACGGTTCCATCACCAACAGCGACATCGCCGACCAATTGAGTCGCCTGGTCGGCCGGCCGATCGAGCGGCGTCTGATCGAGGTGGAGCATCCGATCAAGACCCTGGGCGAGCACAAGCTCACGATCAAGGTCGCCGCGGGCGCCGTGGCGACAGTCTATGTCCGCGTGGAGCGTTCCAGCGAACCGGCCTGAGACGACCATCGTCCTTCTCCCAGTACGGGCGCTGATTGCCCCGTAAGCCGTGTCAAAGCGGGCGCGCAGAGAAGCAGATCGCAACCCCATCTGGCCCTGTCAGCCCCCCTGACAGGGCCTTTTCGCTTCGCCCAAGACCTCTCACCAGGCTCTCATCTTGCGGCGCGATGATGGAGAAAATGGGCCTGGATGGTACCGATGCGGATTCTGATTGTTGAAGATGAGTTGGCCCTCGCCGAGACGCTGCGTCGCGGCCTGACAGAGGAGCATTACGTCGTAGATACCGTCGCCGATGGCCGCGACGCGGTGGATTACGCGCTCGCCGCGCCCTACGATGTCCTCATCCTGGACATCATGCTGCCCGGCTGTGACGGATTGACGGTGTGCCGGCGGCTGCGCGCCGCGGGCGTCACCAGCCACGTCCTCATGCTCACCGCGCGGGACGCCGTGGATGATCGCGTCCACGGCCTCGACAGCGGCGCCGATGACTACCTGACCAAGCCCTTCGCCTTCAAAGAGTTGCTGGCGCGGCTGCGTGCGCTGGCCCGCCGCACACGCGATGTGCAGGTGGGGCCGTTGCAGGTGGGCGATCTGATCCTTGACGAAGCGACGCACGAAGTCCGCCGCGGAGACCGCACCATTGACCTCAGTCCCCTCGAATTCCGTCTCTTGCACTGCCTGATGCGCCATGCCGGGCATGTCCTCTCGCGCGACGCGATCCTGGATCAGGTCTGGAGTTTCGATTATGCCGGCGGCTCGAACGTCGTGGATGTCTACATCCGGTATCTGCGCCACAAGATCGAGGCGCCGGGCGAGCTGAAGCTGCTGCACACGGTGCGCGGTGTCGGATATAAGTTAGCTGAAGTGGAATGAGATAGGCCAGCCATGCTCTCCATCCGCCAACGCCTGACCCTGTGGTACACCTTCGTCCTGATGATCGCCATGATCGCGTTTGCTGCGGTCATCTTCATCGGCGGCGCGTGGCAACTGGAGAGCACGACCGACCGCGAGCTTCAGCAGACCGCCCGCCAGTTGACCGGGCCGCTATTGCGCGGCGAAGACCCCCTGGTCATTGACACCTCGTATCGGGTGCTGTCTCTCGACGGGCAGATCGTCCGCTCTTCGGGGCTGCCGGTGCGGCGCATCCCCGTCGCGCCCGAGGTGCTGGCGGCGGCCCGGCAGGGCCAGTCGTGGCGCGAGACGGTGCGGACGCCTCCCATTCCCCCCGATCTGGCCGCATCTGATCCAGCCTTGCGGCGGACCGCCGCGTGGCTTCCAGCCGTGCGTATGCTGTCGGTGCCGTTGGGCAAGCCCGTGCGCGTCATCCTGCAGGTGGGCAAGGTGGA
>CAZYHE010000047.1:5713-9310 GCA_964647225.1 uncultured Anaerolineales bacterium | reverse complement strand
TTCCAGCGGGAGCGCCGTTTCACCGCGGATGTCTCCCACGACCTCCGCACGCCGCTGGCGCTCATCAAGAGCAACATCGGGGTGGCCCTGAACCGGCCGCGCACCGCGGAGGAATTGCGCGGTACACTGGCCGAGGCGGACAGCCAGATTGACCGGCTCTCCGATCTGCTGGATGCCGCGCTGACCCTGGCGCGTGCCGACAGCGGCCAGCTTCAGGAGCACTTTACGGCCCTCAACCTGAGCGAACTCCTGACCGACCTGGTCGAGACCTCGGCGCCCTATGCCCAGGAAGAGCGCGGCCAAGCCCTGGCGTGTGACATTACCCCCGATCTTTGGGTGCGCGGCGACCGCGATCACCTGACCCGGCTTTTCCTCAATCTGCTGGATAACGCCATGCAGTACACGCCGGGCGGCGGGGTCATCCGCGTGCTCGCAGCCGCAACACGCGAGCAGCTTACCGTGACGGTCGAAGATACCGGGAGCGGCATCGCACCCGAAGACTTGCCGCATGTCTTTGATCGCTTCTATCGGGCCGACAAGGCGCGCAGCGGCGGGAGCCACCCGCCGGCGCGCCACGCGGGCCTGGGGCTGAGCATCGCGCAGGTGATCGCCCATGCGCACGGCGGGGAGATCACGGTGGAGAGCGTCCTGGGGCAGGGCAGTCGTTTCATCGTCCGCCTGCCGCGCACCGAGAAGGATTAGCCGCGGCATTTCCGGCGCATTCTCTCATCATTCTCTAAGGTTTTCCTGATAGACTCTGGATCAGAGTCGCGGGGTTCTCGATTCACAATCAGCCATGAGCCAGTTTCTGGCAGAGACAAGGAGGAAAAAAAGATGAAGAAGATCCTGTTGATGGTCAGCTTGAGCTTGGTGTTGGCGCTTCTTGTTGCGGGGACGGTGTTTGCGCAGGGCACGCAGCCGCCCGCCGCGCCCGGCAAGGCGTTCGCCGGCAAGGTGTTGAAGGATGGCCAGGGATTTCGCGGCCCCTTCCTGCCCTTTGGCGGCTGGCAGACCTATGACGCCATCGCCAAAGCGCTCAAACTGACCCCGACCCAGCTTTTCGAGCAGTTGCACAGCGGGAAGACCCTGGCGGAGATCGCGAAGTCGCAGAGCGTCGAGATGACCGCAGTCCAGGAGGCGATGAAGGCGGCCCGCCAGACGAAAGCTCGCGACGCGATCCAGAAGGCGCAGGAAAAGGGCAAGATCACCACGGAACGCGCGGACTGGATGCTGAAGGGCCTGGAGAACGGCTGGAACAAGCCGCTGCTGCCGAACCGACGCGGGCGGTAGGGACAATCCAGCATTTTTCTCGAACAATCGGTCGGCGTTTCTCCCCCGCGTCGACCGATTGTTTTTTTCATGTAGCGCCGGTTGCCACATCGGCGCCACACGCCGGCGATTCTCACCGCAGCGCCACGCGTGCCACGCCCAGATTGACGAAGCCGCCATCCGGGGTGCGGCGGTAGAGGATGATCGTCAGCCCATCAGGGTCGGCGCCGGGCGGCAGGGCGATGGGGTACGCATCCGCGACCAACTCGCCGGGCGACCACCGGCGCGTGGGATACGCGCCGAAGACCGGATGCGTATGATCCACCTGGCCGATCTCGCGGTCGCCCTGCATGAACCGCACCGAGATCGCCCAATCCTCCGCCGGTTTGCCCCGCGCCGCCCAGGCCAACAGCGCGACGGTCTCCCCGGTCGCAACATTGCGATCCACCCGACCGCCCGCCAACCGCAGCGTCGTATCGAAATCGTGCGTCCACGGCTGAAGCCCGGCCGGCAGCTCGCGGCCCGGCGCGGCCGTGACGCGGATCAGCGTGCGACCCAACGCGCTATAATGTACGTTGGACGCCACTTCTTGTTCGACCAATGGCAGCGCGGCCCGGGTGACAGCCACCGGCGCGGCCTGCGTCATCGCGGCTTGCGCCTGCGCGCTGGAAACCGGTCGCAGATCGGGGCGCTGACCCCAAACGACCGTCAAGTAGTTGAGCGCCGCGCTCTCCGGCAGCGTGCCCAGGATGGCTGTATCCGCGGGCGGATCGTCGGCCACCATCGCCCAGCCGGGCGCCAGGCCCGTGTCGTCCGCCCGGTTGTGGGCGTTGGCGGCCGGGTACGACAGCGCCGCGCGGTATACCAGCAAGATGAAGAGGCAACTGAGGATGAGCCAACCCTGCCCAGGAGCTGACGCCGGTTTACGCAACACGCAATACGCAATACGCGCCATGCCATCTCGCCGCGTCAGCCACTCCGCCCCCGCCGCGATCCCCACCGCCAGCAGCGCGTAGACCGGCATGATCACCTGATACCAGTTGCCCAGCCGATCCACCCAGCACAGCGCCAGGTAAAGCGCGAACGAGGCATAGAGCGCCAGCGCCGGCCGCCGCCCCAACGTCGCCCAGCCGAGCAGCCCGGCGATCAGGCCCGGCACGGTCAGCTCCCGCCAGATGAGCGCGGGAAACTCCGCGGTGAAGAACGGCGTCCACGCCCAGGTCAGCTCGGCGCGGCCCTGGCCGGTCGAGACGAACGCCCAGAACCACTCCCAGGCCGTCGCCCATTCGCCCGCGCCGCGCCATTCGGGATGCCGCGCGCCCGCCGCGTAGACATAGGCATAGCTCAGCAACGGCAGCAGCGCCAGGCCGGCCGCGGCCGCGATCAGCCGGGGCCGGCGGAGCAGCCCCGGCTCGCTCCGCAACACCCACCCCAGCAGCGGCAGCAGGATGATCGGCAGCGTCACTTGGTGGGCCAGCGCCACCCCGGCCAGGCACGCCACGGCCAACAGATAGCCATCCCGCCGTGTGCGCTCCCATCGGAACGCCAGCCACACCACCGCCAACGTCCACGCCACCGACGAAGTGTACTGCTCGGTCGTAACCGCGTAATACCAAAAGAAATAAGTGACACCGTAGAACGCCGTGACCGCCGCCGCAATCGGCCAGGCGCGGCGGGCGGTCACTTCCAGGATCAACGCATACAGCAGCCCCAACGCGACCAGCGCCCACAGCGTCGAGTAGCTCGACAGGATCGCGATCGGGTTGGCGGTCGGGCCGGCGATCAGCCGCCCCAGGCGAAACCAGAGCCAGCCGCCCATCGTGTAGAGCGGGTAGCCAGGCGCGTTGCTGAAGCGGCCCTCGACCTGGGCATACTGATGCGTGATCAGGTCGCCGCCCTGCAGCTCACCGGGGCGCAGGCCGTTGTCGAGCGTTGTCCCGTAAAGCAGCGCAAAGGCCAACAGCAGTCCGGCCAATGCCCAACGATTGACGGCTGACGGCTGACACCTGACGCCTGACTTCCTCATACCATGGCTCTCGTAAAGCGTTTCGCTGGTGCAGATCACTGGGCAAAAGCACAGACTGGGCGCACTACTCGATTGGGTCGCCCACCGGTGGGTGACGTCCCACAACACGATCCGCAGCGCGAATGTTGACTGCCCACGGCCGGTTCATCTCTAGTGCGATAATAGTTGCCCGACCAGTGGAAGTTCGCCCAACGATCCAAAGGCCATCAGCCGACCAGAGGAAGTGCTCGGCCCACACATCTCGACGTGGATTGAATAACGGAGCTTCGCTGCCGGTGATTGGATCTACCGCTGTGCTCCGC
>CAZYHE010000047.1:3937-5613 GCA_964647225.1 uncultured Anaerolineales bacterium | reverse complement strand
CCTTGACGGGCATGGTCAGTTGTCCATCCCTCGGCGCACGGGCGCGGTCAGTAAATTGCGAACCAGACGATTCAAGTAGCTGAGGTAGTCGTCGAACTCCTCATACCGGTCTAGCTCACGGTTCTCCTCCTGGCTCAACTCCATTGCCTTCTGTTTATCCAGGAGCGCCTCAACCCGGGTCTGTACTTTGGCCGAGGCGCGAAAAACCGGTGCGCCTTCGACAAGTTCAAGACTGACTGCGCCTTCCTTGGGAAAAGTTGTCGGTAGACCACCTAACCTGGGCAAAGGCTGTACAGATGCAATACTCATCAGGTTGCCTCACAACGTTGAGCATCACCAATTCGCACATCTCGGCGCCGATATTCGCAGACGACTTTCGGGCCTTCCATGATGAGTATAGCACAAAATGAACCATACCTGCAATTTGATGAACTGATCCAGCACCTTGTTTGCGCCCCCCCTCCAATGGCGGTATAATCCGTGCCTGAATCGTACCGTAACACATTCGGAGCATACCATCGTGAGTCAATCTAATCATCCCCTGATCGGCATCCCTGCCGCCAGCCTGGATCCGTCGCCGAATCCGGGCGCGCGCTACTTTCAGTTCAGCGGCAACTATCCGGCGGCGCTCGCGGCGTCGGGCGCACTCCCGGTCATCATCCCGCTCGGCCTGCCCGACGAGCTGTTGCGCGAGCTGTTCGAGCGGCTGGACGGCCTGCTCTTGGCCGGCGGCGTGGATGTCGCGCCGGAGGAATACGGCGAGACCGCGCATCCCAAGCTGGGCCGGGTAGATGCCTTGCGCGACGCCACCGAACTGACCGTGGCGCGCTGGGCGTTGGCCGCCGACCTGCCGATCCTGGGCATCTGCCGCGGGATCCAAAGCCTCAATGTGGCGGCCGGGGGCAGCCTGTATCAAGACCTGGCCGCGCAGTTCCCGAACGCCATCCGCCACACGTTCACCCCCAGCGAGTCACCGTGGGAGCAGCCCACGCACGGCGTCGGGGTGACAGCCGACAGCCGATTGGCGTCCATCTTTGGCGTCGAACACCTGGCCGTCAACAGCTTCCATCACCAGGCGGTCAAACAGCTCGCGCCGGGGTTCGTCCCCACCGCCCGCGCCGATGATGGCGTGGTCGAAGGGATCGAAGACCCCGCCCGGCGCTTCGTCGTCGGGGTGCAATGGCACCCGGAAGGCATGTTCCAAACGGATCCGCTGGCCCGCCAACTGTTCGCCGCGTTCGTGGACGCAACCAAACCATGACCCACCGGTGGGACGTCCTGGGCCTGGGCATCGTCGCCGTGGACGACCTGTTCTACGTGGCCCGCTTTCCCGAACCGGACACCAAGCGGCCGATGCTGGCCGAACGGCGGCAGGGCGGCGGCCTGACCGGGACGGCGTTGGTGGCGGCGGCGCGGCTGGGCGCGCGGGCGGCCTATTGCGGCGTCATGGGCGAAGATGACCTGGCCGTGTTCACCCTGGCGGGGCTGACGCGGGAGGGGGTGGACTGCTCGATTGTCCTGCGGCAGCCCGGCGCCCGGCCCATCCACGCGGTCATCGTCGTCGAGCAGACCACCGGCCAGCGGACGATCCTCTACACGCACGAGGGGTTTGTCACGCCCACCCCCGATGAGATCAGCGAAGATCTGATCGCGAGCTGCCGCGTGCTGATGATGGA
>CAZYHE010000047.1:0-3837 GCA_964647225.1 uncultured Anaerolineales bacterium | reverse complement strand
CTGATCCGCCGCCTGAACGAAGACGGCGCGGCGCTGTTGGCGCAACTGGCCGGGTTCACGGACGCGGCCTGGCCGCAGCCGGTCTATCCCGCTGAAACGCCCTGGACGATCCACGGCATCCTCGCCCACCTGGTCAGCGCCGAGGGCTACCTCCAACTCATGATCGCCGACATCCTCAATGGTGGGCCGGGCGCGCCGCCGGGCGTGGACATTGACGCGATCAACGCGACGGAAGTTACCGCCCTCACCCGCTTCACCCCGGCCGAGTTGATCGAGAAGTTGCGCGCGGCGCGGGCGAAGACGGTCGAGATGGTCGCCGGCTTCACCGAAGCGGACCTCGACCGCCGCGGCAACCACCCGGTCTTGGGCGACATTTCGCTTGACGATTTCGTCAAGCTCATCTATCGTCACGATAAGATGCACATGCGCGATGTCCAGCGCGCACAGTCAGCCGTCGGGATGGGGAAATGAGTAGATGAGGAAACAAGGAAACAAGTAGAGGGGTAGACAAGGATACAAGAGATGGAAATGACGCAAGATAAGATGAGCCAGTTGAAGCAAATGCTTGGGGAGATGGGGAGCGTCGCGGTCGCGTACTCGGGCGGGATTGATAGCACTTTGCTGCTCAAGCTCGCCTACGACTGCCTGGGCGAACGGGCGGCGGGCTTCACCGCAGTGTCGCCTAGCGTGCCGGCCCATGAGTTGGCCGAAGCGCAGGAAATCGCCCGGCAGATCGGCGTCCAGCACTTCTTGATTGAAACGCGCGAAGCCGAGGACGAGCGGTACCTGGCGAACACGCCGGATCGCTGCTATTTTTGCAAGAGCGAAACTTACGACGAACTGGTTCCTTTCGCCCAGGCGCGCGGGTATCGTCATGTGGTGGATGGCAACAATGCGGACGATGTGGGCGATCACCGGCCGGGGCAACGCGCGGCGCGCGAGCGCGGGGTGCGCAGCCCTCTCATGGAGGCGGGCATCACCAAAGCCGACATTCGGGCGCTGGCCCGTGAGTTGGGGCTGCCGAACTGGGACAAGCCTTCTGCGGCCTGTCTCTCGTCGCGCATTCCCTACGGCACGACGATCACCGTCCAGATGCTTTCGCAGGTCGAGCGCGCGGAGTTGCTGCTCCGCCAGTTGGGGCTGCGCCAGGTGCGGGTGCGCCATCACGATCAGGTGGCGCGCATCGAGGTGGCGCCGGACGATTTCAGTGTGGTGCTCGAACAGCGCGAGGTGCTGGTCAAGGAGTTCAAGGCGCTCGGCTACACCTTCGTCGCGCTCGACCTGGCCGGCTTCCGTTCCGGCAGCATGAATGAGGTGCTCCCCCAACATGGACGTTGACAAGCTGCGCAACCTGTTGGAAGGTGTCCAGGCAGGCGACCTGCCGGTCGAGCAGGCGCTCGACCGGCTGCGCACCCTGCCCTTCGACGATCTGGGCTATGCCCAACTGGACATGCACCGGGCGCTGCGCCAGGGGATGCCCGAAGTGGTGCTGTGCCAGGGAAAGACGGCCGAGCAGGTGGCCGGCATCCTGGCGCGGCTGTGGCAGAGCCATGACCGCGTGCTCGGCACGCGCGCCTCGGTCGAGCAGGCCGCGTTCGTGGCCGAGCGGTTGCCCGAGGCGCGCTACGACCCCATGTCGCGGCTGATCACCCTGGCGCGCCGCGCGTTGCCGCCCCCCGCCGAGACCGCGCCCTACGTGATGGTCGCCAGCGGCGGTACGGCCGACATGCCCGTCGCCGAAGAGGCCGCGCAAACCCTCGAATTCCTGGGCCAGCGCGTGGTGCGCGCCTACGATGTGGGGGTGGCGGGCATCCATCGCCTGCTCAGCCGCACCGAACAGCTCCTCGCGGCTGATGTGATCATCACCGTGGCGGGGATGGAGGGCGCGCTGACCAGCGTGGTGGCGGGGCTGGTCAACTGTCCCGTCATCGGCGTGCCCACGAGCGTCGGCTACGGCGCGTCCTTCGGCGGGGTGGCCCCGCTGCTCACCATGCTGAACTCGTGCGCGCTCGGCGTGGCGGTCGTCAACATTGACAATGGCTTCGGCGCGGCGGTGTATGCGCACACGATTATGCGCCGGGGCTGTGGGGAGAATCGAACATGAAAATCGCGTATTTCGACTGTATCGGCGGCGCCAGCGGCGACATGATCCTCGCCGCGCTACTTGATGCCGGGCTGCCGCTGGAAACCTTACAGGAACGCCTGGCGGCCCTGCATCTGGCCGACTTCACGCTGACCACGCGCCGGGTCTCCAAGAACGGCTTCAGCGCGACGAAGGCGGATGTCAACGTGGCGAATGATGTGCCGGAACGCCACCTGGCCGAGATCACGGCGATCGTGGACGCCAGCGAGCTCGCGCCGGCCATCAAGGCGCAGGCCAACGCCATCTTCCGGCGCATGGCCGAGGTCGAGGCGGGCATCCACGGCACGACGCTGGATCACGTCCATCTGCACGAGTTGGGCGGCGTGGATACCATCGTGGATGTCGTCGCCTGCCTGGTCGGGCTGGACGCGCTGGGGATCGAGAAGGTGGTCGCGTCGCCGCTGCCGATGGGCCGCGGCTTCATCAAGGGCGCGCACGGCCAGATCCCCCTGCCTGCGCCGGCCACGGTCGCGTTGCTCAAGGGCGTGCCGGTGGTGGGCAGCGAGATCGAGAAAGAATTGGTGACACCGACCGGCGCGGCGCTCCTTTCCTCGCTGGCAGCCAGCTTCGGGGCGATCCCGGCCATGACCTTGTCGGCGGTCGGCTACGGCGCGGGCGGCCGCGACCTGCCGATCCCGAACGTGGTGCGGCTGCTCATCGGCGATCAGGCTGCGCCCGGCCGCGTGGGCACGGAATCGGTCGTCGTGCTGGAGACCAACATTGACGATCTGAACCCGCAGCTCTACGATCACGTCATGGCGCGGCTCTTCAAGGCCGGCGCGCTCGACGTTTTCCTGACGCCGATCCAGATGAAGAAGAACCGGCCCGGCATCCTGCTGCGCGTGATCTGCCGGCCCGGCGACACCGGCCCGCTGACCGACATCGTGCTGACCGAAACGAGCACGCTGGGGGTGCGCCAGCAGACCATGTCCCGCGTCTCGCTGCGCCGCGAGATGGGCACGGTGGAGACCCCCTACGGCGCGGTGCGCATCAAGACCGCGACCTTGCCCGATGGCACGCGCCGCGCCGCGCCGGAGTATGATGATTGCCGGCGGCTGGCCGAGGCGACGGGCGCGCCGTTGCGCGAGGTGTATCGCGCGGCCGAGCGGGCCGCCGAGCCAGCGGCCTGATGCGGACTCCACCCGGAACACTTGACGCGTTGACGCTGGCCGATGTTACGGCAGAACCGGATAAGCTGTGGTATAACGTGCTGCGGCGCGATGGCGCACCTCTGCTCTACCGGCCGCTGGTCGCCGAGGATGTGGATGATCTGACCGCCTTCCTCGAAGCGCTCTCACCGGCCACCCGCGAGTGGTGGTACCGTGAGAGCTACGATCGGGCCGGGGCAGAGGAGCTTTGCGCCGCCATCGGGCGATATGATAAGCTGCGGATGGTGGCCGTTGATCCACAGCAGCCGGGCGACGGCCTGCTGGCGTTGTTCGAGTTTAGCTTCGGCATTCCACCGGGCGATCATTTTCGCTTCGGGCTGTACGAGCATTCGCTTGACGCGGCGCGCGACTGTCGCTTCGGCCCCTGTGTGCGGGATGACCATCAGGGCTGCGGCCTCTGCTCCGCGCTGATGCCCGCGACATTCGACATCGCGCGGCGCTTCGGCAAGCAACGCATCTTCTTGTGGGGCGGCGTCTACGCCGCGAATCATGGGGCGGTGGCGTTCTATCGGAAGCACGGCTTCG
>CAZYHE010000046.1:0-14098 GCA_964647225.1 uncultured Anaerolineales bacterium | reverse complement strand
GATTTTACCAGAAGTCCCGCCCGCCGCGAATTTCAACCGAAAGAGATACACTACCTTCCCAACTGCGAACTTCCAGAATCTATCGCTCTGTGGTATACTTTTTTGGCGAAAGGGCGGGTGCTATGGAGATGATGCGGGTTCAACTACCTCCGGTGTTGATGCAAAGGTTGCGCCAGGAAATACCATCCGATGAGGGTTTGAATTCTGTTGTGGTGGAAGCGCTCCAAATGTGGTTGAACAGGCCGCGCAGGACGACAAGTGAAAGGGAAAAAGCCCGGCAGGCGCTCAATGAGGCAGGGGTAATTATGCCACCGGAACGTCAAAACGCGCTGGCGCGGGCTATCCTGTCCAATCTTCACGTTGAGACCCCCCCAACACGCGCCCAAGTGCAAGCCGCGCTGGCTAATCTTATTGTTCCCCTGTCCGACGAGATCATCTCAAGTCCTATGCGAAGCAGCCGAGGCTGAGGGGCTACCCCCTGTCAATCCAAACGAGCATTGAGAAGAGGCACACGCATGAAGTTTATCGTTTGTGTCAAGCTGACACCCGACACTGAACAACTGGCTGAGGTTCAGCCACAGGATATCGGTTCCGATGACCTGGGGGTGACGATGGTGTTGAACCCCTGGGATGAATTCGCCGTGGAAGAAGCGTTGCAGCTTCAGGAGCGCTTCGACGGCACGGGGGTCGCCGTGACCCTGGGCGGCGCAGACGCGACCGAGGCGCTGAAACGCGCGGTGGCGATGGGGATCGAGGAAGCGGTTCTGCTCTCCGATCCGGCCTTCGCCGGCAGCGACGCCTGGGGGATCGCCCACGCGCTGGCCCAGGCCATCAAGCAGCTCGGCGGCGCCACGCTGATCCTCACCGGCAAGCAGTCGGTGGATGGCGCCAGCGGGCTGGTGGCGCCGGGGCTGGCCGCCAGGCTGGGCGTGCCGTTCGTCTCGCAGGTCGCCAAGGTCCTGGATGTGACCGCGGAGCGCGTGACGGTGCTCCGCGCGCTCGATGAAGGGATGCAAACCGTGCGGGTGAAGACGCCAGCCGTGCTTTCGGTCAGCAAGGAGATCAACGAGCCGCGTTACGCGAACTTCGTGGGCATCCGCAAGGCCTCCCGCATGTCATACCCGGCCACCAAAGCCGCCCAGCTTCCGGGCCTTGACCTCAAGCAGGTCGGCGCGGGCGCGGCGCTGACTGAATGGTGCAACCTGCGCAAGCCGCCCGTCCGTGCCAGCAAGTGCGAGTTCATTCAGGGCGCGACGGTCGCCGAGCAGGCCCGCACCCTGGCCGAGAAGCTGGTTGCGGAGAAGGTGATTTGAAGGAGCATCCCATGAGCATTCTGGTTTACATAGCGCAGAGTCAGGGCCAGGCACGGCCCGTGTCCTGGGAGATCCTGGGCCAGGCCCGCGCGATGGCCGACAAACTGGGCGCGCCGCTGGTGGCGTTCGTGGCCGGCCAGGGCGTCGGCGCGATCGCACGTGAGGCCATCGCTTGTGGCGCCGACAAGGCGCTCGTCGCGGATGGGGCGGCCTTCGCCCAGTTCCGCGCCTACGCATACGCCGAGGCGTTTGAGGCGGCCATCGCAGCCGCACAGCCGGCCATCATCCTGGCGCCCGCGGTCGCCGGCGCGCGCGAC
Source organism: uncultured Anaerolineales bacterium (assembly GCA_964647225.1). Taxonomy (GTDB): domain Bacteria; phylum Chloroflexota; class Anaerolineae; order CG2-30-64-16; family CG2-30-64-16; genus CAZYHE01. The sequence continues at coordinate 12,468 of CAZYHE010000046.1, read as the reverse complement.
GCCGCCGCATTGGCCGCCGCGCAGTTGCACATCGGTCTGGCGGTTGATTGCCAGGGGCTTGACCTGGACGGGGCAGGCAATCTGCTGGCCGAGCGGCCGATCTTCGCCGGCAATATCGTGACGACCGTCGTTTTCAAGGCGCGGCCGCAGATGGCAACCGTGCGCAGCCGCAGCTTCCCGCTGCCCGCCAGAGACAGCGCCCGCACGGGCGAGATCATCCCGCTGGCCGTGACCCTGAGCGACCTGGCGTTGGGAGAAGAGGTGTTGGGCTTCGAGGTCGCCGAAGTGGGCGAGCTGGGGGTCGAAAACGCGGGCATCGTCGTCGCCGCCGGCCGCGGGGTCAAGGGGCCGGCGGGCTTTGCGCCGATCCGCGAACTGGCCGATCTCTTGGGCGGGGCGGTCGGCGCGTCGCGCGCGGCCGTGGACGCCGGCTGGATCCCCTACCCCCACCAGATCGGCCAGACAGGCAAGACGGTGCGCCCCGATCTGTACATCGCCTGCGGCATCTCCGGCGCGATCCAGCACCTGGCCGGGATGACGAACGCTAAAGTGATCGTCGCCATCAACAAGGACAAGGACGCGCCCGTCTTCGGTGTGGCCCGCTATGGCATCGTCGGCGACCTGTTCGCGGTCGTGCCGGCCTTGACGGAGGCGTTCAAAGCCCGTTTGGGCCGCTGATTAAACATCGTCAGGCAGTGCGTTGACAAGTGATACGCCTTACGGTATAATGATCGTTACTATATCGTAATGATTGGTGCGCGCGCCGTGAACGTCGGCGCTGTGTTTACATGTCAGGCCTGTGACCCGGCGCATCAGGTCACGTTGTCTGGTTGGGTTTTCGCCCCGCGGTCTCATGTGCGAGCTGCGGAGATGGATTTCTTGCGGTCGAAGGCCCGGTTGCAACGCCCCAGTTGTGTGCGGTGTCACAGCCGGGCTTTTTTTCGCCTCGAGGACTGTCCTCGGGTTGCGTCATCCTTATCGTCTGGAGGTTCTTTTCCCATGAGTACCATTTTGCCGCCGACCAAGCCCCCGGCTGAGGTTCACCCGATGCAGGCCCTGCTGGATCAGGGCGGGTATGACATGCCGCAGCGCGGGGATATCCGCGAAGGCACCATCCTTTCGGTCACGCCCCAGGAGATCATCATAGACCTGGGCTTGAAACGGGAGGCGATCGTCCCGGCCAATGACTTGACCCGGATCGAAAAAGCGATTCTCGCGGAGATCCTCGAAGGCACAACCTGGCCCGTCTACATCCTTCAACCATCGGACCGGGAAGGGAACCTGATCGTTTCGCTCTCGCGGGCGCTCCAGGAGAAAGACTGGCTGGTGGCGCAGCAGATGATGGAGAAAAACGAGATGTTCGAGGCCGAGGTCAGCAGCTTCAACGCTGGCGGGCTGGAAGTCATCTTCGGCAAGCTGCGCGGCTTCGTGCCGGCGTCGCATCTCTCCACCCTGCCGCGCGCCGCCTCACCTGAGGAGCGCAAGACGCAACTGGCGGCCTATGTGGATCAGAAGATCCCGGTCAAGATCGTGGAAGTGGACCGCCGCAAGCGCCGCCTGATCATGTCGGAGCGGGCCGTGCATCGCCGCTGGCAGCGTGAGCATCGCAAGCAACTGCTGGAAGAGATCCAGCCCGGCGATGTGCGCACCGGCATCATCCGCAGCCTGTCCAACTTCGGGGTGTTCGTGGACATCGGCGGGGCCGATGGTCTGATCCACATCTCGGAACTGGCTTGGTTCCCGGTCGCGCATCCCAGCGATGTCGTCCGGGTCGGGCAGCAGGTGGATGTGAAGGTGCTGCGCATTGACAAGCCGCGTGAGCGCATCGGCCTGAGCCTGAAGCGCGTGCAGCCCGATCCGTGGAGCGCCGCGCAGGATGACTACAAGGTCGGCGAGTTGGTCGAAGCCGTGGTCACGCGCGTCAGCGATTTCGGCGCATTCACCCGGCTGCGCACCGGCGTCGAGGGCTTGCTGCACGTCACTGAGATGGCCGACATCCGGCCGGATCATCCGCAAAGCCTGGTTTCGCCCGGCGACCTTCTCCTGCTGCGCGTCTTGCGCGTCGAGCCGGAACGCCGCCGCATCGGGCTGAGCCTGCGCCATGTCTCCGAGACCGAATGGGCCGAATGGGCGGCCAGCTATCGCGAGAAGCACGCGGCGGCCCTGGCCGCCGCCGAGGCCGCCGAAGCGGCGGCGCAGGCAGAAGAGGCCGCCGAAGCGGCTGTGCCGGCCGCCCCGATCGCGGTCGAGCCGGAAGTCACCGCCGAGCCGATGGTCGAGGAAGTGGCTGCTGAACCGATCGCAGAGGCAATTGCTGAATCGGTCGCGGAAGCGACGGACGGCGCATCGAGCTGAACGCGTGGCTCCGATGTTTGTATTGCTGAGAGTGTAATACCAGGCCGGCTCAAGATGACAGTCCAAGACGACAGCATCACTGAAGCACGCGCCCGGCTGCTCGCTGAGCGAACCGAAGTGCTCGGCGAAGTGGAAATGCTGCGCGCGCGCCTTGAAACGAAGGGCGACTACAGCCTGGGTGTCGGTGACCCCCTGATTTATCAGTGGGAACTGAACCTGGCGCTGCTGGAACGCGCGCAGCAACATCTTGCAGAGATCGAAGCCGCGCTGGAACAGCTTGAGATCGGCATCTACGGCCGTTGCGAGCGTTGCGGCAAACCCATTGAGCCGGAACGGCTGGCGGTGCTCAGTCACACCACCGTATGCAGCCAATGCGCCCAACGCCGGCGCTGATGCGGCCCCAATCGTGTATCATCAAGCGCCCGGCATCTGCCGGGCGTTTGTCTATGCGCGAAAGATTGCTTCGCAAAGGGCGCTCGCAATGACATGTCGTCATAGGCAGGCCCGCCGTTTGAGCCGAAGCAGCTCATTGGCCACCACCAGACGTTTCGCTGATATCCAATGCCCGCGACCGCGACGCTACCCTACGCGATCATTTTGACGCACGAACACGCGGATTTCGATGCCCTGGCGAGCCTGCTGGCGGCCGCCCGGCTCTATCCGCAGGCCGTGCCCGTGTTGCCGCGCCAGCGAAACCGCAACCTGGACGCCTTCCTGGCGATCTATCGCGACTCGCTGCCGTTCGTCCGCATGGAAGACCTGGCGCGGCGGCACGTGGATCACGTCATCCTCGTGGACACGCAGGCGGTGCAACCGGCGCGCGGGATGGGCGCCCACACCACCGGCCTCATTATTGATCACCACCCGCTCATGCGCGACCTGCCCCCCGGCTGGCGCTTCACCGGCGCGGAGGTGGGCGCGACCACGACGCTGCTGGTCGAGCAACTCGCTGAAGGGGGCCTCTCGCTGAACGCCACCGAGGCGACGCTGTTGCTCCTGGGCATCTCCGAAGATACCGGCGGGCTGAGCTACCAGACGACGACCGCGCGCGACCTGCGAGCAGCCGCCTGGCTGCTGGAGCACGGGGCCAATCTGCTCCTCGTCAACCGCTTCCTGCGCCATCCGCTCACCGACGAACAGCGCGCCCTCTACCAGCAGCTTGCGGACAACAGCCATCCCTACCAGTTTCACGGTCATTCGGTCATCATCGCCACCGCGACCGTGAGCGAGAACGTGGAGGAGATCTCGACGCTGGCGCACAAGCTGCACGATCTTTACGAGCCGGACGCGATCTTCATGCTCGTCCAGATGGCCGGTTATATCCAGTTCGTCGCGCGCAGCACCAGCGAAGCCATTGATGTCGGCAAGATCGCCGTCGCGCTGGGCGGCGGTGGTCATAGCCGCGCCGCCGCGGCGTTCATCCACAGCAACTCGCTGCCGAGCGTGCTGGAGAATCTGGTCTACCTGCTGCAAAGTCACGTCCGGCCGGTGGTCAGCGTGGGGCAAATCATGTCCTACGGCGCGCCGCAAACCCTGGCCCCCGGCCAGACGATTGCGGAGGCGTCCGAGCGGGTGCAACGCTACGACTTCGAGGGCTTCCCGGTGGTCGAGGAAGGCCGGATCGTCGGCATGTTGACCCGCCGCGAGATCGAGCGCGCGATGCGGCACGGTTTGCAACGCCACCCGGTGAGCCGCTACATGCGCCGCGGCGAGGTGTACGTCACCCCGGATGATTCCGTCGAGACGCTGCGCCAGGTGATGACCGAGCAGGACTGGGGCCAGGTGCCCGTGCTCGATGCGCACACGGGCGCTTTGCTCGGCATCGTCACCCGCACCGACCTCTTGAAGCAGTGGGTGGGCGATGCGCCCGAACGCGCCGAGACGTTGGCGCAGCGGATGGCGACCGCGCTGCCGCCGGCGCTGCTTGACCTGATCAAACAGGCCGGCACGCTGGCGGGCGAGATGGGCTTTCCCCTCTACGCGGTCGGCGGCTTCGTGCGCGACCTGCTGCTGGGGCAGCCGAACCTGGATGTGGACCTGGTGGTCGAGGGAGACGCGATCCGGCTGGCCCAGGAGCTGGCCCGGCGCTTCGGCGGCCATGTGCGCAGCCACCGCCGCTTCGGCACGGCCAAATGGATCCTCCCCGAAGACCTGTCGGGCTTCCCCGACCCCGCCGGCCTGCCCGCAACGCTCGATTTCGCCACCGCCCGAACCGAGTTCTACGAGCGGCCGACCGCGCTGCCCACGGTGGAGCGCAGCAGCATCAAGCTCGACCTCCATCGCCGCGATTTCACCATCAACACATTGGCGATCCGCTTGACGCCGGCCCGCTGGGGCGAGTTGCTTGATTTCTACGGCGGCCGCAAGGATCTCGATGAAGGGCTGATCCGCGTCCTGCACAGCCTGAGCTTTGTCGAAGACCCGACGCGCATCTTGCGCGCGGTGCGGTTCGAGCAGCGGTTTGATTTCCAGATCGAGCCGCGCACGGAAGAGTTGATCGGCAATGCGCTCGATTTGCTGGAGCGCGTGAGCGCGGAGCGCGTGCGCCACGAACTTGAGCTGATCCTGGCCGAGGCGGCGCCCGAGCGCCCCTTCTGCCGCCTGGGCGAGATGGGCGTCCTGGCGATCTTGCATCCCGACCTGCGCTGCAACGGCTGGTTTCAAGCCAAAGCGGTGGAGTTGCGCAAACACCTGGCGCAAGCCATCGCGCAGGCGCGCGGCGCCGAGCCGCAGCCCGCGCCCCCCGTGACGCTGTCAGACGACCAATTGCCGGCCCTCTATATCGCGCTGTTGACCTTTCAGATGCCGGCCGAGAGTCTGAAGGCATTCGTCGAAAAGTACCACATGCGCACAGCCTATCGCGATTTGCTGGATGACGTGGCGCGCCTGCGGGAGAAGTTGCCCCGGCTGGATCACAACGGGCTGAAACCCAGCGAAATCGTCGCGCTCCTGGATGAAACGAGCGACGCGGCCCGCCTGCTGATCCGCGTCGCGACCGACTCCTGGCTGGTGCGCCAACACCTCGACCTCTATCAGCGCCGGTTGCGCCACATCCGGCCCGCCATGACCGGGGACGACCTGCGCCGTATGGGCCTGCCGCCGGGCCGTCTCTACAGCCAAATCCTCAATCGCCTGCGCGCGGCCCTCCTGGATGGCGCAATCAGCACCCGCCAGGACGAAGAGCGGCTGACGGCTGAAATCTGCGCCGGACAGCCAGGATCGTAGCGAGCGGGGCCAGCCGTTCGACGGCTGGCCCCGCTTTTGTGCTAAATTTCTCATGTGTGTTGTTGCGTGCGTCCCGTATCCCCCGGACGTGTTTCCCGTTGATTAGTGCAGCATGGTCATGCAAACACCGATCACCGACAACGAGGTGATCTCGCTTATCCCGCGGTGTCAGCGCGGAGATCGGGCCGCTGTGGAGGAGGTGTATACCCTCTACGCCGACCGCATCTACCGCTATCTGCTGGCGCGCGTGGGCGACGGGGACCTGGCCGCTGATCTGACCACCGAGGTTTTCGTGCGGATGATTGGCCGGTTGGCGGGCTTCCGACTCAACGCCGAGCGGCCGGCGGCATCCTTCAGCGCCTGGCTCTACCGCGTCGCGGCCAACCTGGCAGCCGATCACCACCGGACGCGCGGTCGCTTCGTGCAGGTCAGCCTGGACCCGGAGTCCCCCTTCCCAGCTCGTGATCCTAGCCCGGACACTATCGCCGAGCGCCGCGAGAGCACCGCCGCCCTCGCGCAAGCGATCCAAGTCTTGAGTGAAGATCAACGGCTGGTGATCATCGGAAAGTTTGTCGAAGAGATGAGCAATACGGAAGTAGCCGCCTGGTTGGGCAAAACCGAAGGCGCAGTTAAATCGCTCCAGCATCGGGCGCTGAACGCCCTGGGCCGCTTGCTGGGCGCGGCGGAGCGGCCAGCATGAACATCACCGTGACCCTGGATGATTGCCTGGCCCGGCTGGCGCGTGGGGAAGCGGTCGCCGATTGCCTGACCCATTATCCCGGCCAGGCGGCCGAGTTGGCCCCGATGCTGGTCGCCGCCATTCAACTGCGCGATCTGTCTGTCTATCAACTCTCCAGCGCGCAACGGCTGCGCGGGAAGATGGCGCTCCGGCGGGCGTTGGCCGCGCAAGCGCAGCCGCGGCCCTGGCTCGCCTGGTTGGGCTGGCTGGAATGGAAGCTGAAAAGCCCGGCGATGGCGGCTGTGGCCGCGCTCCTCCTGTTTGTTAGTTTGTCAGTGGGGGCGGTGGCCGCCAGCCAACCGGGCGACCTGGCCTATGGGGCACGCGTGGTGATGGAGCGCGCGCCGGCGCTCGTGCTCTTCGACTCCGGCGACCGGGCCGCGGCCGAGCTGAACATCGCGGAACGCCGCCTGGCCGACCTGCAAAACGCGCTGCAACGCGCCAACCAGGCAGACCCCACCGCATTGCACGCGCTTGTCAGCGGGGATGAGGCTGCGGCGGCCGCGGCCAGCAGCCTGCCGGAGGATCAGCGCAGCTTGCTGGCTGAGCGCGTGCAGTCGCACGCTATCATCCTGGCCCGATTGGCCGAGGCCGCGCGGGAAGAGGCCGCCGCCCAGTCGCTATCGTTGGCGGCTGCGCGGGCCAGAGACATTGCGGAGCAGTTGCGAACACTGCCTCCGCAGGGCAATCGGCCGGAGAGCGGTGGGCCAGGGGAGGTCGTGCCGGAGCCGCATAAGCCGGCGCCCAGCCCAACAGGCACAACCGTCCGCCCTGAACCGCCGCCGACCGTTACCCCGGCCGCCACAGCGACCGCCGAGGCGACGCCCGATGACGGGAGTCCCACGCCCTCGCCCGTGGCCGCGCCGACCCGGCCACCGACCGAACGCCCGCCAGAGAGTGCGACGCCCCGCCTGCCGCCGCCGGCCGAGACGCGCAGCGAGCGGGCCACTGAGATCGCGGGCACGGCGCAGGCTCGGCAGACGCACACACCGCCCCCGCCGTCCGCCACGCGGCGGGCCGAGCAGACGCCCGAACCGCCGCGGCAGCCAACGGCGGCGCCACGACAGCCGACATCAGCGCCGCAGCCGACGTCGGCCCCGCCCCCGGCCGTGGCAACGCGGCGGGCTGAAGCGACCGCGGGGTCGCCGCCGACGGCGCAGCCTGGCCCGACCGGCAACCCCGGCGGCCCGCCGGCCACATCCGGCCCGCCGGAGCCGCGTCCAACCCGTGGCGGCCGGCCGTAGTTGACGATCAGGAGAGGTAGACACATGTATGGAAGACGGGGAATCGCCCTGATCCTGCTGATTGGATTCACTGCCGCGGCGCTGTTCAGCCGCGCGCCGGCCGCCGGCGCGTCGCTCGGCAGCAGCGCCGCCGTCTGCGATGAGCGTATCGTCAACGGCGGCTTCGAGGCGGGCAGCGCGGGTTGGTCGCAGGCCAGCGCCCGCGGCAACGACTTGATCAGCGATTACTACCCGCATTCCGGGACCTGGGGCGCGTATCTGGGCGGCGTCAACGATGCCGATGACAAGATCACGCAACAGATCACCTTGCCGGCCGCCGCGATCAGCATCACCCTGACCGCCTGGTGGGCCATCGCGACTGAAGAAGAAGGGGTGGGCTTCGACCGCATGACGGTGTCTCTGTTGAAGCCCGATCAGACCCTCCTGGCTAACCTGCTGAGCGTGGACAGCAGCGCAACGGTCAATGTTTGGGAACAGGCCGAGCTGGATCTGACGGACTACCGCGGACAGACGGTCATCTTGCAGATCCATGCCACGACCGATGCCAGCAACCTGACTGATTTCTATGTGGATGATGTCAGCCTGACTGTGTGTCGCCCGCCAATCGCCGTCTATTTGCCGATCATAACGCGGTGAGGAGGTGAACTGCCATTGCGTTCGATCGGGCGCTTTGAGTATCGTCCATCACATTCTCGACTCACGGAGGTAGATCATGAAACGTCAAGCTTTGCTTAAGTGGAGTTGGTTGTTCGTCGCGTCGCTGCTGGCCTTCCTCGTTGGCGTGCCAGCCCTGCCGGCCCAAGCCCAATCCGCGGCGGGCCTCGAAGTCAAGTTCGCCGGGGTGATCCAAGCCGTGCCCGCGGCGCCCGGCTATCCGGTGGGCGTCTGGCGCGTGGCGGGCCGCGAGATCACTGTGAACGCGAGCACGCGCATCCAGCCGCGCGGGGTGGTCGCCGCGGTCGGCATGTGGGCCGATGTTTCGGCCAGGCGCGGCGCCGACGGCGCGCTGACCGCCCAACAGGTGATGGTGATGCCGGCGGAAGTCCGCATCAAGGGGCCGATTGGGGCCAAGCCGGCCGACCCGACGGGTCTGGGCGACTGGACCATCGCCGGGCTGAAGATCACAGTTAACGCTGACACCAAGATCAGCCAGCGCGGCGGCGCGCTCGACGTGGGCAATTGGGCCGAGGTCTTTGCCACGAAGACCGGCGCGGGGCTGGTTGCGCTCCGCATGCGCGGCATTGAGCGGCAGGAAGATGTGGACATCTTCGGAGCCATCGAGTCGTTCAGCGACACGCAGTGGGTGCTCAGCGGCATCCCCGTGACCGTGGTCACAAGTACGTTGATCCTTGGCACACCCGCCGTGGATCTGCTGGCGCAGGCCGGCGCTGCACTGCAAGAAGATGGCTCGCTGCTGGCCTTGCGGCTGAAGGTTTCGGCGAAAGAGCCGGATAGCCAACGCCAGCCGGTCGCGTTCGATGGCACGGTGGAGGCGCTCCCGACCAATGGGCTGGTCGGCCAATGGACGATCTCCGGCAAGCAGGTGACCGTTTCGTCCGCCACCGCCGTCAACCAGGCGAAGGGCCTGGCGGCGGTCGGCGCGAAGGTTCACGTCGTCGGCTGGCAGGTGGGTGAGCGCATCACCGCGACGCTGATCGTCGTGCTGGAAAGCCCGACACCGGGCGGCCAGTTCGTCCGCTTCGTTGGCCCGATCGAGAAATTGCCGGACAATGGGCTGATCGGCGATTGGCAGGTAGCCGGTCGCACGGTGCGCGTGACGGCGAACACGCGCCTGGCAGACCCGCGTTTTGCTAAGATCGGCGCGATTGCCGAGATCGGCGGCGTCCAGGGCACGGATGGGGTCGTCACCGCCGCCTGGATCAAGATTGCGCCCAAGGCCGGCCCGCGCTGATGTTTTCTTGAGCCGGGCCTGACGCTGTTCAAGCTGAAACACCCACCTCGCGCTGCGGGGTGGGTGTTTTGGTTTGGAGGTATTCATGGGCGGTTATGTATCCTTTGGACTTACAGCCCGTAAGATGCTACAATGCAAGCCGTTGTGCGTCTATTTGTGAATTGCCCGGATGATCCCATGACCGAACGAATCCTTGTCATCGAAGATGATTCCCAGATCGCCGATCTGCTGCGCCGCGGTCTGATCTACGAAGGCTATGTCGTCGAGATCGCGGCCGACGGCGAGAGCGGCCTGAGCGCCGCGCGTGACCGGCCGCCCGACATGGTGCTGCTCGACCTGATGCTGCCCGGCGTGGATGGGCTGACGGTGTGCCGGCGGCTGCGCGCCGCCAGCGCCGTGCCGATCCTGATCCTCACGGCCAAAGAAGCGGTGCCCGACCGGGTGGCGGGGCTGGACGCCGGCGCCGATGATTACCTGGTGAAGCCGTTCAGCTTCGACGAGTTGCTGGCGCGTATCCGCGCGTTGCTCCGGCGTCAGCAGCGCGCCGGCACTTCAGATGAGTTACGTTTCGCCGATCTGACCGTGAACCTCGGCAGCCGAGAGGTGCATCGCGGGAGCCGCCGCGTCGAGTTGACTGCCCGCGAGTTCGAGATGCTGGCGCTCTTCATGCAAAATCCCCGCCAGGTGCTGACGCGTGACGTGCTCTACGACCGGATTTGGGGCTACGACTTCGGCGGCGAATCGAACATCATCGAAGTGTACGTCCGCTACCTGCGCTCCAAGCTGGAGGAACACGGCGAGCCGCGGCTGATCCAGACGGTGCGCGGGGTCGGTTACGCGCTGCGGGAAGAATGACCGCATGTCCATCCGCCTCAAGCTGACCTTCTGGTACACCGGTCTGCTGGCGCTCTCGCTGCTCGGCTTCAGCGCGCTGCTCTACTCGTTGATCGCGGGCGTGCTGATGACCGTCGTGGATGACCGGTTGGCGGGCCAGGCGCAGGATGTCATCAATCTGATCCAAAACGAGAATGATCCGGCTGCCGTGCTCCTTTCGGGCCGCGTGCGCCTGCCTTCGATTGATGTCTTCGCGTCCCAGTACTACATTCAAATCGTGCAGGCCGATGGCCGGCCGGTGCAGCTTTCCGAGAACCTGCGCAACCGCGAACTCCCGATCCCGGCCGAGACGGTTCAGGAGATCGGTTCAGGCCGTGCCCGCGCCTACACCGTGCAGGCCGATGGGGGCTCGCGGCTGCGCGTGGTCAGCGTGCCGCTGATCGTGGCCCGCCGGCCGGTGGGCGCCGTCCAGGTGGCCCAGAACCTTTCGGTGATCGAGGAGGCGCTGCGGATCATCCGCGTCGTCATGTTGTTCGGCGGCGCGCTCTCCCTCCTGCTGGCGGCCGCGGGCGGCGCGCTGCTGGCGCGGGCGGTCCTGCGCCCCATCGAGGCGATCACTCGGACGACCGAACGCATCACCCTGGCCGAAGACCTGAGCCAGCGCATCCCCAGCACCGACCCCAACGACGAGCTTGGCCGGCTGGCGAAGACCATCAATAACATGTTGGCGCGGCTGGAGGTCCTATTCCAGACGCAACAACGCCTGGTGGCCGATGTCAGCCACGATCTGCGCACGCCTCTGACGACGATCCAGGGGAATGTGGACCTGCTACGCCGGGGCGCAGCCGACGACCCTGCGATGCGCGTCGAAGCGTTGCGCGCGATCGGCGATGAGGCCGCGCGGATGCGGCGGATGGTGAACGATCTGCTGCTGTTGGCCCAGGCCGACGCCGGGCTGAAGCTGCAACGCCAACCCGTAGAATTGGACACGCTGCTGCTTGAGATGTACCGTCAGGCCCAGGTGATGGCAGGGGACAAGATCGCCGTGCGGTTGGGCGCCGAAGATCAGGCGTTGGTGCTGGGCGAAAGCGACCGTTTGCGCCAGTTGCTACTCAATCTGATTGACAATGCGCTGAAATATACACCGGCCGGCGGGCAGGTGACCTTGACGTTACGGCGTCAAGCCGGCTGGGTGCAAGTCGGCGTCGAAGACACGGGGATCGGCATCAGCCCCGAAGACCTGCCGCACATCTTCGAGCGCCATTACCGGGCCGATCGCAGTCGCAGCCGCTCCGGCGGCCACGGGCTGGGGCTGGCGATCGCCCAATGGATCGCCCAGGCGCACGGCGGTCGCATCGAAGTGGTTAGCCAGGTGGGCGAGGGCAGCACTTTCACCGTGTGGCTGCCCGAAGCGGCCGCGTAACGTAGCGCACTGCTCGCAAAGCGAGCGTGGCATCTTGCGTTACACACCAGCGATTTTTAGAGCAGGAAGGCGTCTAATTGGCAAGCGAAAACCTTTTCAGTGATGTTTCCGCGCTGTACGGCGACCAGACCGCGGTCGAACTGGCGCAGGCGGCCGGTCAACTCCTCAGCGCGCGGGGGTTGACCCTGGCGCTGGCCGAATCATGCACCGGCGGCTTGATCGGCCATCTGGTGACCGATGTGCCGGGCAGTTCCGGCTATTTTCTGGGCAGCGCGGTGTGCTATGCCTACAGCGCCAAGGAGCAGATCCTCGGCGTGCAGCACGAGACGTTGTTGACGCACGGCGCGGTCAGCGCGGAGACGGCGGCGGAGATGGCGCAGGGCGCCCGGCGACTCTTCGGGGCGGATGTTGCCGTCTCGGTGACGGGGATCGCGGGGCCGGGCGGCGGGCTGCCCAACAAGCCGGTCGGGCTGGTACACATCCATCTCTCCGCGGCCGACGTCGAAATCGGCGAGCGGTATGTGTGGGGCGCCGACCGCGCGGGCAACAAACGCCTGTCGGCCGAGGCGGTGCTGCGGCTGGTGATCCGGTATGTGGAGGGGAAACGAGGAGGCAGGTAGACAAGTAGACAGGGAGACAAGGCCCATGTTTCCTCGTCTACTTGTTTCCCTCTATCCGACCAACATGTTAACCCCAGAATTCATCAACGAACCGATTCTCGTCCAGGCGCGTTTCC
>CAZYHE010000045.1:0-14149 GCA_964647225.1 uncultured Anaerolineales bacterium | reverse complement strand
GGCGGCCCGCTCTTCACGATGGAAAGCGAGCAGTTCCCCGAGGTGGATCACTTCGTGCTCAACGAGGCCGAGCTGACGCTGCCGCCCTTCCTGGCCGATCTGGCGCAGGGGACGGCGCAGCGCAGCTACACGACCGAGGACTACGCCGACATCCGCCAAAGCCCGACGCCGCTCTGGCGGCTGGCCGACCGCCGGCGCTACGCCTCGATGGGGTTGCAGTTCTCGCGCGGCTGTCCGTTCAATTGCGACTTCTGCAACGTCACCTCGTTGCTGGGCCACAAGCCGCGCACCAAGTCCTCGTCGCAAATCCTGGCCGAGTTGAACGGGCTTTACGAACTGGGGTGGCGCGGACGGGTCTTTTTCGTGGACGACAACCTCATCGGCAACAAGAAATATCTGAAGGAAGAGCTGCTGCCGGTGCTGATCGAATGGCGGCGGGGCAAAAGTGGGATGCCGTTCAACACCGAGGCCTCGATCAACCTGGCCGACGACGAGGAGTTGATGCGGCTCATGGTCGCCGCGGGGTTCGATCAGGTCTTCGTCGGCATCGAGACGCCCGCCAACGAAGGCCTGGCCGAGTGCAACAAGAAGCAGAACGTCAACCGCGACCTGGTGGCCGATGTCAAGCGGCTGCAACAGGCCGGGCTGGAGGTGCAAGGCGGCTTCATCGTCGGTTTCGACAGCGACACTGCCGACATCTTCGCCCGCCAGATCGAGTTCATCCAGCGCAGCGGCATCGTCACCGCGATGGTGGGGATGTTGCAGGCGCCCGCCGGCACGAAACTGTACGAACGGCTGGCGGGTGAGGGGCGGTTGCTGGGCGCGGCCTCGGGCGATAACGTGGATGGCGCCACCAATATCGTCCCGTTGATGAGTCGCGAGGCGCTCTACGAGGGCTATCGTTCGGTGCTGCAGCATCTCTACGCGCCCGAACACTACTACGCGCGAGTAAAGACCTTCCTGCTGGAATACCGGCCGCCGAAGATTACGGCGCCGCTGGACACGCAGCAGGTGCTGGCGCTCTTCCGCTCGATCGTGCGGCTGGGCATCATCGGCCGCGAGCGCGTCCAGTACTGGCGGTTGTTCCGCTGGACCCTCTTCCGCCGGCCCGATCTCTTCCCGCTGGCGATCACCCTGGCGATCTACGGCTACCATTTCCGCCAGGTGTGTAATCTGCACATCGGCTGATGTGAATTTGTGTGATAAAAGTCATGGTGTGATAATGCGACTCCGTCGGGATTCTACGGCTGCGAGAAGATGCCCTGGTTTGGAGGCTTCGCACAGCCTCGAGACCAGGGGGCGTGGATAGTGGCGCAAGATGCCATCTTGCGCTACCTTCCCCCGATGCGCCACGTCATCTGCCGGCCGGCAGCAGCACCCTTACTATACACCCGCCTGCGGGGGGAGAGTCAAGCCCTTTTCGTTACGAGATTGGGACATTTGTGAGAATGGGGTACAATCATGGGTAGCTTCTAGTCTGGGGTTGCCATATGTCCTTTCGCTCGCTGACACAACGGCTTGGCTTCGGCCAACGAACGCTCGACATCACCCGCGGCCGATTACGTGACAATATCTGGCAGTTGAGCTGGCCGCTGATGATCAGTAGCGGTCTGTCTTTCCTGCCGGGGCTATACGACGCCTATTGGCTGGGCCGCTTGGGGCCACACGCCCTGGCCGCCGCGACCCTGGCGATGTCGCTGCGCATCACCATGATCAGCGTGCTGATGGCGCTGAGCGGCGCCAGCGGCGCGGTGATCGCGCGCTACGTGGGCGCGCGCGACCATGCGCAGGCGAACCGGGCCGCCACGCAAGCCGTGCTCCTCTTTGTGGTCGCGGCGGGCAGCCTGGGGATCGTCGGGCTGCTCTTCACCGAGCCGCTGCTGCTCCTCGTCGGCGCGCGCGGCGATCTGCTGGCGCCGACGACCGCTTACGCCCGCGCCATCTTCGCCGGGCTGATCGCCATGGAGATGGTGCCGAGCATGGGCAACATGCTCAGCTCATCCGGCAACCCGCAGCTTTCGCTTCAGATGAACCTGCTGACCCTCTTCTCTTTCCTGATCCTGGAGCCATTGCTGATCTGGCTGGGGCTGGGGGTGGGCGGCGCGGGTTGGGCGCTCGCGCTGGCGAACACCATCGGGATGTTCTACGGGCTTTACCTGCTTGCGAGCGGGAAGGCGGCCGTGCGGATCGAGCGGCGCTATGTGCGACCCGATTGGGCGATGATTCGGCGCATCCTGCGCATCGCCGTGCCCGGCATCGCCCAGCGCGGCCTGCCCAACCTGGCGAACACGATCCTGATGCGTTTCATGGCCGCGTATGGCGCGGCGCCGCTGGCGGCGTTCAGCCTCTTCGGTCGCCTGGCCGGGCTGCTGCTGATCCCCGCCGGGGGGCTGAGCGGCGCGGCGCCGGCGATGGTGGGGCAAAACCTGGGCGCCGGCCAACCCGCCCGCGCGGCCCGTGCCGTCACGCTGATCGCGGGCAGCGCAACGCTGATCGCCACCGTGCTTCTGGGGCTGCTGGCCGTCTTTGCTGGGCCAGCCCTGGCGCTTTTTACCCACGATCCGCAAACGATTGCTGTGGGCATCGGCGCGGTGCGGGTTTTGGCGCTCCACCGCGTGCTGATGACGGTGGGTGTGATTATGGACGGCGGCCTGTCGGGCGCGGGGGATACCGTCTCGCCGATGGTGATCAACGTCATCGCGCTCTGGATGGTGCAGCTTCCGGCCGTCTGGCTCCTCTCCACGCGCCTGGGTTGGCACGTGGATGGCATCTGGTGGGGCCTGGTGATCGGCATGGCCGTGCAGGCGCTACTGATGGTGGGGCGCTTCCGGCAGGGACGGTGGCAAACGGTGCGGATTTAACCTCACTTCCCCCAATTCACCACGCGCTCGGCCGCGAAGTCGTAGCGGAATTGCACCGCGGCCACGGTTTCCGCCAGGAACAGGCGTTGGTTCGATCCGTCGGCATTCATGATATACAGCTTCCACGCGCCGGATCGGTCGCTGAGGAAGATGATCGAACGGCCATCGGGCGACCAGGCCGGCGCGACGTTGTGGGGCGGCGGCTGACCGGGGCGCTCATAGGTGGGCGGCGGCTGCGTCAGATAGGCCGCCACGCCGCCGTTCGCATCCAGCAGCACGATCTCCGTGCGGTTGTGGATGCGCAACTGCGCGACGAGGCGTTGGCCGTCGGGCGACCACGCCGGGCTGCCGATGTTCGGGTCGCCGGACAAGGCCGCGGGCTGTTCCCCCGGTCGAATCGTCTGCAACCCGATGCGGCTGCGGAAGATGAACTGCTCTTGCCCCGGCCGCCATTGCAACGACTGAATCGTCCCTTCACTGATCAGGTTGTCATACCCGCCAATCGCTGGATTCGTCTGGGCCAGGCCATTGTCATCCACATTCACGATCGGGAAGTCACCGATGCACCGCCGTCCCTGCGGCGTGTCCACGCACTCCTGGCCGCCGAGCGCCCGCCGCGCGTCTTCGATATCCACGCACGCAAACCCGAGATCCACGCAGGTGCGCGTGCGCGTGACGTGTGTAAAGGCCAGGCGGGCGCCGTCGGCGCTCCAGGTCGGCCCGCGCGGCCGGTTCACCGCCGCGATGCGCTGCTCCTGCCCGGTACGCAGATCCAGCACGAAGACGCCGTGCGGCGATCCCCAGCGCGCAAACGCAACCCGCGTCCCATCGGGCGACAGGACCGGGTCTATGCCGTCGGTCAGCCGGCGCAGCCCGCGGCCGTCCGCGTTGACGATGTAGATGTCACCGCCGGTCGCGGCCTGAAAGACGAGCTTGCCGCCGGCCGAAGACCCCGCGGCGGGAGGTTGGGCCGGCGCGGCGGGCCGGCTCCCCTGGGGCGTCGGCGTGCTCGGCGCGGGCGCGGCCGGCCGGTCTGAACCGGCGGCCCGCGCGGTGGCCGCGGCCAACTCCGGCAGGTCGCCGGCTTCACCCATTAAGGCAATGTCATTGCGCAGAACCCAGCCCCGGCGGTTTAAGCCATCGGCCGCCTCGCCATAGGTCACAGCCAGCCATCGGCCGTCCGGGCTGCGGCCTTCGGCCCAGACCACCTGCGCGCCGGGCAGGGTTGCCACGACCGGCGCATCGGCCTGCGGGAGGCTCCGCACGGCGAAGGCCGCCCGGCTGCCCACGCCCATGATCGGGGCGGGGGTGGGCGCGGGCGAGACGACCGTCGCCGGCCGGGTTAACCCGTCGGCCGGCCGCGCAGTCTGGGCCGTCGGCCGGGTTAAGCCGGCGGGTGCGGGTGCGGGCGCGGCCGCTACGGCGGGTCGGGTAGGCTCGGCCTGCATGCTGGCGGGTAAAAGCACCGCGGTGGGCGTCGGTAACGGCGCCGGCGTCGCGAGCGCCTGACAGCCGGCCGCGGCCCAGGCGCAGCAGATCAACAGCGCCGCGTTGACAAACATCTTGCGCATAGCCGGAATCACTTTCAGCATGCTACTCATACCTGAGCGCCTCGATCGGGTTCAGCCGGGATGCGCGGGTGGCCGGATAGATGCCAAAGAACAGCCCCACCGCCGCCGAAAAGCCGGTCGCCAGCAACACGGAATCCAATGTCACCACGGCTTTCAGGTCTTCGGCCAGGCGCGAGACGAGCAGCGCCCCGCCGGCGCCCAACGCGATGCCGATCAACCCACCGATGATTGACATGATCACCGATTCGATCAAGAATTGGCTGAGGATGTCGCGGCGCTTGGCCCCGACCGCCTTACGCAGCCCGATCTCTCGCGTGCGCTCGGTGACGGAGACTAGCATGATGTTCATGATGCCGATGCCGCCGACTAACAGGCTGATGCCGGCAATCGCGCCGAGAAAGATGGTGAGCACGCCCGTGATCTGCCCGAAAATCGCCACGAGGTCCTTCTGGTTGATCACCGTGAAGTCATCTTCGTCCTGGTACTTGACGTTGTGCCGCAGCCGCAACAACTGGCCGATTTCGTCGGTCGCCTGCGGCATGCGATCTTCGTTGACCACCTGAACGTAGATCACCGAAACCAATGGCTGACCTTTGGGGTCGCGGAAACGCGCGGTGAAGAGCCGTTGGTGCGCCGTGCTCATCGGGACCAGGACGACCTCATCCTGATTGCCGCCGCCCATCCCGCCGCCCCCGCCTTTGGACTCCAACACACCTACCACCTTGAATGGCACGGCATTGATCTTGATCGTCTGCCCGACCGGATAGACATCCGACCCGAAGAGCTTCTCCGCGGCCCGGCTGCCCAGCACCGTCACGCGCGAGCGGCCGGCCACATCCGATTCGGAGATAAAGTTGCCCTGAACGACCGGCGAATTGCGCACAATCTCGTAGGAGGGCGTGACGCCGGAGACCGAAAGCCGCAAATCCTTCTTGCCGAAGCTGACGGTGGCCGAACTGACCAGTTCGGGCGCGGTGCGCGCGACGCTCGGCGCGTTGAACGGGTCGGCGATTGCCTCCGCATCGGCCATGGTCAGGGACGAACGCGCCGCCGCCCGGAACTGGGCCTGCCCCCCGGCGCCGATGTTGCCCGGCACCACAAAGAGCAGGTTCGTGCCCACACTCTGAAGCTGTTCTGTCACCAGGGCCTGAACGCCCTGGCCGACCGAGAGCAGCGTAATGACGGCGCCGACGCCGATGATAATGCCCAGCATCGTCAGCGCCGAGCGCAGCTTGTTGGCTGCCAGGGCGCGCAACGCCAGGCGGATCGCTTCTGTGATTCTCATGACCCACTACCCCAATCAGTAAGGGCGCACCCTCGCTCCGAAGCGGGGAGACCAGTAGACAAGTGTTCAGTAGACAAGTGGCCGCCGTGCCCCCCTGTCTCCTTGTCTACCTGTCTACCTGTTTCCTCCGAGCCAGCGCAAGGCCATGCCCCTACTTCGATGCTGCGGCCGGGCCGGGCCGGCGGTTGATCAGATAGGCTGATTCGCCGGCGCGGCGCGGCGCGAGCACCGGCTCGTCGCACAGGATGCTGCCATCATAGATATGTACGACGCGCCGGCAATGCTCTGCGATATCCGGTTCATGGGTCACCAGGATGACGGTGATCCCTTGTTCCTCTTTCAACTGTTGAAAGATGTGCATCACTTCGGCCCCGGCCTTCGAATCCAGGTTGCCGGTCGGCTCATCGGCCATGATGATGCTGGGGGAGGTTACGAGCGCGCGGGCGATCGCCACGCGCTGCTGTTGCCCGCCCGAAAGCTCGCTGGGCCGGTGCTGCATCCGTTCACCCAGGCCGACCGCCTCCAATGCCGCGACCGCCCGCGCCCGCCGGCCGCTGAGGCCCGAATAGATCAGCGGCAACTCGACATTCTGCACCGCGGTCGTCCGCGCCAGCAGGTTGAAGCTCTGAAAGACGAAGCCGATCCGCTTGTTGCGGATTTCCGCGAGCTGGTCATCGTTGAGGCGCGCGACATCTTCGCCGGCCAGCCAATACTCCCCGGCGGTCGGCTGATCCAGGCAGCCGATGATGTTCATCAGCGTGGACTTGCCCGACCCGGATGGCCCCATGATCGCCAGCATCTCGCCCTGCGCGACCGCCAGGGAGACGCCGCGCAAGGCATGTACTTCGACATCGCCCATCCGATAGACCTTGGTGATGTCTTTGATGGCGATGACCGGCGGCGTAGGCGTTTGCATCACATGCTCGTTCATCTTAATTGCTGCTACCGAACGCCCGCTGAAGCTGCTCGCGGCTGTTGAATTTGCGGATGATCACCTGGTCACCATCGGTCAGGCCCTCGCGCACCTCGCTGAACTGCTCATCGCGCAGCCCCAGGCGAATCTCGACCTTCTGCGGCCCGACCGTGGTTTCCTTCTCGGCGAACATCCGGCCCGATTCGCGCTCGATCTGCACCGCCCGGTTGGGGATCAGCAGGGCATCCTTGCGCGAGCTGCTGGTGATGTTGGCGGTGGCGCTCATGCCGGCCCGCAGGGCCGGCTCCACCCGGTCGAAATAGACCGTCACCAGGTAGGAGGTCGTTCCTGCCTGATCCACGGTGGCCGCAGGCGCGATCCGATGCACATGGCCGGCCAGCTTTTGCTCGGGCAGGGCATCCATCTCGATGCTGACCGCCTGATCGGGCGCGATGCTGGTGATATCTACTTCGTCCACCTGGACATTGATGTGGAACTGGCTGTAGTCGGCAAGCTGGAACGCGGGCACGGCGGGCTGCGCCAACGCACCTTCCACCGCGTTGACCACGGTCACGACGCCATCCCACGGCGCCACCAGGCGGGTGTTGTCCAGCCGGCGTTGCGCCTGCTCGATCGCCAGTTGCGCCTGATCCACGCCCGCCTGCGCTACATCAAGCTGCTCCTTGGTGACCCCGCGCTGCAGGCGATCCAGCGCGGCCTGGGCTTGCGCCACCTGGGCCTGGCTCGCCGCCACCTGCGCCTGATCCGCGCCGCGGGTGGCGACCCGATAGTTGGCCTGGGCGGTCTCGTAACTGATGGTGGCCTGTTGGAGCTGGAGCGACTGCGGCAACATGCCTACGCCGGGCACGTCCTTCACCTTGTCATACATCTGCTGCGCCTGATCGAGCACCACGCGGGATTGTTCGACCTGCGCGCGCGCGGCGGCCAGGCGATCAGCATCGGTCCCGGTCAAAATCTGCTGATAGGCGGCTTGTGCGCTGGCCAGCACGGCTTTGGCCGAGGCGATATCCACCGCGTTCGGCCCGGCCTTGAGTTGTTGATACTGCGCCTCAGCCTGGCGCAGCCCGATCTGCGCCTGTTTCAGCGCCAACTCCAAATCCTTTGTGTCGAGTTGGGCCAACACCTGGCCCGTCCGCACCCGATCGCCGGCCTGAGCCGATACCTTCAGGATCGTGCCGGTCGTTTGGAAAACGAGATTCGTCTGGCGTTCCGGCAAGATCGTGCCGGAGGCGCTGACCAGCGACGTGATGTCACCGCGCGTGACCGCTGTAACTTCGTAGTCGGGGCTGGCGGCCGCCCGTGTGCCGCCGAACTGCTGATAACCGAACCAACTCAAGCCGGCGATCCCACCGAGGACCACCAGAATCGTAATAACTCGCCGCATACCGTACTCCTCGCGTAGCAGCCGGGCGAAACGCTTGCCCGGCTGCACATCTACCGAACTGTTATATCCTGAGTATTGCGCATTTCGGCGCGAAACACAGCAAGATACCTTCCGAAAAGCGCGCCCTCCGCGCTCACTGGGGACTGAGCATTCCGCTCAGCGCGGCCAGGGCCAATTGGAGGCCCAGCCCAAGCGCCGCATACACTAAGGTCATGAATACCGCCGTGCCGCCGGTCAATTTGGCGGCATTGCGCAGCAGCGCGCCGACCAACACCCAATGCCACAACCGGAAGAGCGTGAGCTGTCCGAGGGCGACATAAATCAGGTTGCGCGCATCTTCCATCGGCTTGCCCACGGAGACCAGATACGCCAGCCCCTGGTTGACGACCAGATAGCCCTGGCTCATCGCAAAGGCGGCCTGCAACATGAACTCCAGCGCAAAGGGCAGGCTCAGCCAGGGCAACACGGCCAGGATGCGTTTGAACTCAAGCTCCCCGCCAGCGATCAACACGCCGAAGTAGAGCACGACGGCTTGAATCAGCCAACCGAGCAGCAGCCCGACCAGGCTGGTCGCCGCGGCGGTCCCGGCCACCACCTGCGGCTGCTGGAATTGCTCCAACTGCGGCGCGATCAGCTGCGCCTGCTCGGCCGGCATACGCGCCATCTGTTCGGCCATCACTTGCCGCATCTGCACCGCCAGCAGGGGCGCGTTCAGCGCCAACGAGCCGGCCACGGCCGCAATGATCAGCACGACCGGCAGGAGCCAACGCCAGCGCGGATACGCGGCGATGTTCGCCGTGGCCGCGCCGGGGCGATCTATCATACTCACGAGCACCGCCCAAATGGACATCTTCTGGGGCATAGATTTCCTCCAGATAATGATCGGCAAGAGATCACACGATAACACTAGATAACCGCCTTGTCAAGACTTGCACAAGGATCGTACTTATGTTAGAATCCAGAATGTTGGATTCACAAAACGTATACGAGGCTGCCACAGGTTCAGCACGACCTGGCGGCAAGCACACATTCAGACACAGAGAACGGAGGCAGGACATGGCACGACGAGCGATTCCCGATATTGTTATTGGACGACTTCCCGTCTATTTGCGTGCGCTGAACTTCCTGGTGGCCGAGGGCCGGCAGGTGACTTCATCCCAGGAGCTCGGCGACCGCCTGGGCATCTCCTCGGCGCAAATCCGCAAGGATCTGTCGCACTTCGGGGAATTCGGCAAGCAAGGCACCGGTTATGACATCGGTTTTCTGCGCCAGCAGTTGAGCGAGATTCTGAAAGTAGATCGCATGTGGGATGTGGCATTGGTGGGCGCCGGGAACCTGGGCAAGGCGGTCGCCGACTATCCTGGTTTTGCCGGCAAGGGCTTCAACATCACAGCCATCTTCGACAGCGATCCCGGCAAGATCGGGCAGGTCATGGGCGTGAATCAGGTGGCCGTGCAGTCGGTCGAGGAGTTGGCCGCCACCCTGCGCGGGCGCGGGATCTCGATCGGCGTTATCGCGACCCCGGCCGAGTTTGCCCAGGCCACGGCGCGGACGATGGCGGACGCCGGTGTGCGCTCCATCCTGAACTACGCCCCGATCACGATCATGGTGCCGACGGGCGTGCGCGTGCAATACATTGACCCGGTCGTCGGCCTGCAGCGGATGACGTACTATTTGCCCTGAGCGCCGGTGGTTACGACTTCATTCGTTTCGTGCCCTACGTAACGACTGAAGTCGTGACTACAAGTTGATTGAGACCAAGAAGGGGGATGAAATGGCTCCCTTCTTGCTGTTTTTCGCCGTAGTTCAGACAATCCGGTCTCCTGGCCCCCCGTCACTGCGTATCTCTCCTCGCATGACCGGCATCATAGATAACAACCCGCCTCAGTGCTAGAATAACAACACATGATCGAGCGGCCGGACGCGTGGCACCGGTCGCATCGCCAATGAAACCAAATGGAGCGGGTCGCAACGGCCCCAGGGAGGACAGGCCATGCCCCTCAAACGCGTGGTTGCAGATATCATGATGGCCAACCCGGTCACAGTGACGCCCCGGAATGCCATCCGCACGGCGGTCAACCTGATGCGCGATGGGGGCTTCCGGCGCCTGCCTGTGGTGGAACGCGGCCGGCTGGTCGGCATCATCACTGATCGCGACCTGCGCCGGGCGGCCAATTCGCCATTTGTCGTGCGTGAACAGTGGTATGATAACTTCATCCTGGATCACATCGAGGTCGGCTCCTGCATGACGCCCAACCCGCTCACCATCGGGCCGGGTGATTCGATTGCCGAGGCGGCGCGGGTGATGCGCAATCACAAAATCGGCGGTCTGCCAGTCGTCGCCGACAGCCAACTGGTCGGCATTGTCACCGATACGGATCTGTTGGATTTCTTGATCGAACTGCTGGAACTTGAAGCCGTGCCGGCCTGACGGCCTAAACAGCCGGCATGAAGAGTCCAAAGACCCGGTTTATGCAAACAAACCGGGTCTTTGACCTATTAGCGCCTGATCACACAAAGGTATCGGGGCGATGACGCAGCGTGCAGACCTGATCTTGTTACATGCGCCGAGCGTGTATGACTTTCGCCGGCAATCCATCCTCTATGGCCCGGTCAGCGACCTGGTCCCATCCACACCGGTCTTCGAGATGTACCCGATCGGTTTTACGACGATGGCCGAGTACCTGGAGCGGACCGGCTTTCGTGTGCGCATCCTTAACCTGGCGGTGCGGATGCTCAATGAGCCGAAGTTCGATCCCGAACCGTTGATCGCCGCGCTCAACCCCACGGCTTTCGGCATTGACCTCCATTGGCTGCCCCATGCGCACGGCGCGCTGGCCGTTGCCCAGTTGGTCAAACGCCATCACCCCAACACGCCGATCATCTTCGGCGGGTTCTCGGCCACCTATTATCATGAGGAGTTGATCCGCTATCCCTTCGTGGACTATGTCATTCGCGGCGATTCGGCGGAGGAACCGCTGCGCCAGCTCATGGCGTGTCTGAAGGGCCGACCCGGCGCGCCCGCGCTGCGTTCGATCCCCAACCTGACCTGGCGCGACCGCACCGGGGAGATCCATGTTAATCCACATAGTTATCGGCCGGCCAACCTCGATCACGTGATGCTGGATTATCGCTATGTGGTACGCGCGGCCGCCCGTGACCTGGATCTCAGCTCCTATGTGCCGTTCAAAGATTGGCTGGATTACCCGATCCTGGCGGCGCTCAGTTGCCGGGGCTGCACGCAAAGCTGCGTCATCTGCGGCGGGTCGGCGGCGGCGTTTCGCGAGATGCATGGCCGCACAACGCCCGCCTTCCGCAAGCCGGAGATGCTGGCCGAGGATGTGCGCCGCGCCGCGTCGCTCAGCAGCGGCCCGGTGTTCATCCTGGGCGATCTGCGGCAGGGTGGGCCGGGGTATGCGCGACGCTTCTTCGACGCCATGGCTGGCTTCACCGGCCCGGTCATCGCCGAGTTATTTTCGCCGGCTTCGCATGAATTCCTGACGCAACTGGCGCAGGCGCTGCCAAACTTCACCCTGGAGGTCTCGCTGGAAAGCCACGATCCCGACGTGCGCGCGGCTTTCGGCAAGCACTACGGCAACGAGCCGATCGAGCGCACCATCGCCGACGCGCTGGATGTCGGCGCGAAGCGGGTGGATGTCTTCTTCATGGCCGGGCTGCCGCAGCAAACGGCCGAGTCGGTGCTCGGCACGATTGACTACTGCGCGGATCTGCTGCGCCGGTTTGGCCGCGATGGCCGGCTGATCCCGTTCATCTCGCCCCTGGCGCCGTTCCTCGATCCCGGCAGCCGGGGCTTCGAGAACCCGGACGAGCACGGCTACAAGTTGTTTGCGCGCACCCTGGAGGAGCACCGGCGGCGGCTGGGTGCGCCGAGCTGGAAATACGTATTGAACTACGAGACGCGTTGGATGACCCGCGACCAGTTGGTGGAGGCGACCTATGCGGCCGGCCGGCGGCTCAACCGGATCAAGGCCGATTACGGCCTGGTGCCGGCGGCGCAGGCCAACGCGACCGAAGTCCGCATTGACCGGGCGGTCGAACTGATCGCCGAGATTGATCGGCTGATGGCCTCGGCGACGCCGGAGCAGTTTCACCTGGCGATGGGCCGGCTCAAGGCCGAGATTGACCAGGTGAACATGTCTACCGTCTGCGACAAACGGGAGCTTAATGTCGAGTTCTCCGGGCCAAAGCTGCGCTATCATCAGGTGGCGCGGATGCTGATCGAAGATGTGGCGCGCGGGCTGGGCCGGCGGCTGGGGCTGGAAAAAACCGAATTTGACGCATTCCCGGCGGAATGATCTCCGCAGCGCGTTTGATGTCGTCGTTACAAGGAGGTGACGAACATGGCAAGAGGCGCCGTTGTGATCGAAGTGGATCGCTGCAAGGGCTGCGAGCTATGCACAACGATCTGCCCACAAGACGTTCTACACATGACGCATGACCGTTTCAACGCGCGCGGCTATCGGCCGGTGCAGTTCATTGACCCGAACGGCAAATGTACCGGCTGCGCCCTGTGTGCGTTGATCTGCCCGGATGTGGTGTTGACGGTCTATCGCTTCGAGACGAAGCGCGCCGCGCCGCAGTAGCGCGCGTCTTGTACGAGGAGATTCACATGGCAAAGGAACTCTGGAAAGGCAATGAGGCCATTGCAGAGGCGGCCATTCGCGGTGGCGTTGAGGCGTTCTTCGGTTATCCCATCACACCTCAAACCGAGCTACTCGAATATATGGCGGCGCGAATGCCCCAGTTGGGCCGGGCATTCCTGCAGGCCGAAAGTGAAGTGGCTTCAATCAACATGGTGTACGGCGCAGCCTGCGGCGGCGCACGGGCCATGACCTCATCCTCCAGCCCCGGCATCAGCCTGATGCAGGAGGGGCTATCCTACATCGCCGGCTCGGAAGTGCCGGCCGTGCTGGTAGACGTGATGCGCGGCGGGCCGGGCCTGGGCAACATCCAGCCCAGCCAGAGCGATTACTTCCAGATGACGCGCTCGGCCGGACATGGCGACTATCACCCCCTCGTCCTCGCGCCCTCGACCATCCAGGAAGCAGTGGACCTGATGTACGAGGCGTTCCCGCTGGCCGAGAAATACCGCACGCTCGTCATCCTGGCCGCGGATGGCTCCCTCGGCCAGATGATGGAGCCGGCCGAGATGCCGCCCATGCGGCCGCCGTTGACCGAGGCGGAGCGCGCGGGATGGGCGGTGCGCGGCGCCGCGGGCCGTGAGAGGCGGATCATCACCTCACTTTTCCTGAAAGAAGAAGAGTTGGAGGCGCTCAACCTGCATCTTCAGGCCAAGCTCAGGCGCATCGAGGAAGCCGAGCGCCGCTGGGAGGAGGTCGCGACCGCTGACGCCGAGTACTTGCTGGTCGCCTTCGGCACCGTGGGACGCACCTGCAAGACGGTCGTGCGTGAGGCGCGCCACCAGGGGCTTAAGGTCGGCCTCTACCGCCCGATCTCGCTCTGGCCTTTCCCGTGGCCGCGGCTGCGCGAGCTGGCGCGCCAGACGCGCGGGATGCTGGTGGCCGAGATGAACGCCGGCCAGATGCTCGAAGATGTGCAAATGGCGGTGCGCGGCCAATGTCCGGTGCAGTTCTACGGCCGCATGGGCGGGGTGATCCCGCTGCCGGATGAAATCCTGGCCGCGCTGCACGATTTCGTGTCGGCTCAAAGCTGCCTCGACGCGCCGGCTGCCCGTGCGATCGGAGGGTGAGATGAACGACAACCTGTCCCCCACCACAGCGCAGATCATCGCCCAGGGCAACATCGTCTACAAGCGCCCGGATGCCCTCCTGGACACCTGGACGCACTACTGCCCCGGCTGCACCCACGGCATCATCCACCGCCTGATCGCGGAAGCGATTGATGAGCTTGGGCTGCGCGAGAAGACCATCCTGGTCGCGCCGGTCGGCTGCGCGGTGCTGATGTATTACTATTATAACGTAGATGCCGTCGAGGCCGCGCACGGCCGCGCGCCGGCCATGGCGACCGGCCTGAAGCGCACCCAACCGGACAAGATCATCTTCACCTATCAGGGGGATGGCGACCTGGCTTCCATCGGCGCGGCCGAAATCCTCCATGCAGCCAGCCGCGGGG
>CAZYHE010000044.1:0-14521 GCA_964647225.1 uncultured Anaerolineales bacterium | reverse complement strand
TCCGTTCGCCGATCATGGCGACGGGGTGGCGCGGGGAAAGGATGGTCTGTTTGCCTGATGGGCTGCGAAGGATGGTTTCCACGAAGGTTGATCTCCGAAAAGATAAGAGCGTGTTGCGGGCATACTGACGATGAAGCTCCAGCAGAGCTGGATCCGGCCGCGTAGATATCAGTTTACCAGCCTCAAAGGCGGCCAGAATCTCCAGTTCTTCATCATCATAATCATTGGGTAACATGGCCGAATTATACCATCCCTCCGCGACTCCGTATATGATAGAAGCCATCCGCCGAGATAATTTTGGTGGTTTACGGGCCTGGCGCTTTGAGAACTGGGGGCGCCGCCAGGTGCGGAAACGCATCAATCGAATGCGGAAACGCCAGCGCGGCCATGAAGAGCTTCTGAAAATCCCCTTCCAGCGGCGTCGAGACGTGCCGCACCCAGCGCGCCACCTCGGCGGCCTCGCGACGTTGGGCTTTGTTGAGCAGCGCGATGCGCGCGCCGTCGCCGGCCGCGTTGCCCACCGCCGTCACGTTGCGCAGATCGCAATCCGGGATCATGCCGATCAGCATCGTGTGATACGGGTCAATCACGCTGCCGAACGCGCCGGCCAGCACCACGCGATCCACCTTCTCCGCGCCGAACTCGCGCAGCAACACCTGCGCGCCGACATAGAGCGCCGCCTTCGCCAGTTGGATCGCCCGCACATCGGCCTGCGAGACCACGATGGCCGCGCCCGTGGCCGATTGCGCCGGCCAGGCGATGATGAAGGCCGGCGCGCCCGCCGCAGTCGTTGTGTGCCGCGGGGAAGTCAGCTTGCGATTGAACCGGCCGCTCTTCTCCACGATCCCGGCCGCGAACATCTCGGCCACCGCCTCGATGATGCCCGTCCCGCAGATGCCGGCGGCGGAGATTGCGGATTGTTGATTTGTTGATGTGCCGATTTGCGCATTTGCCCGCTCGGCGCTGCCGATCACCTTGAACCGCACATCGAGCGTTTCCGGGGCAATCCGCACGCGCTCGATGGCGCCCGGCGCGGCCCGCATCCCGTGGGTGATCTGCGCGCCCTCCAGCGCGGGGCCGGTGGGGCTGGACGCACAGAAGAGCTTGTGGCGGTTGCCGAGCAGCAGTTCGCCGTTCGTGCCCACGTCAATGATCAGCACGACCTCGTCCTGGCGGTGCGGCGCCTCGGCCAGGATCACGCCGACGTTGTCCGCGCCGACGTAGCCGGCTTCGAGCGGCAGCACGTGCAGCCGTGCGCCGGGGTTGAGCTTCAGCCCCAGGTCGGCGGCGCGCAGATCCACCGGATCTTTGGTGCTCGGCACGAACGGCGACGCGCCGAGCGGCCCCGGATCGAGATCGAGCGCCAGGTGGTGCATCACGCTGTTGCCGACGAGGGTCATATCCACGATGTCGGTCGCGGTCAGCCCGGCCTGGCGCGCCGCCGCGGCCGCCAGCTCATTCAGCGCCGCGATGATGGCCTGATGCAGGCGCGCCCGGCCATCGGGCTGCTCGACCGCGTAGGAGATGCGGGACATGATGTCGTCGCCGTAGCTCACCTGCGGGTTGACGGCCGACGCGGTCGCCAGGAGCGCGCCGGTGCGCAGGTCGCACAGGTACGCGGCGAGGGTCGTCGAGCCGAGGTCCACGGCCAAGCCGACCGCTTGCTCGTGATAGCCGGACTGCACGCGCACGATCCGCCGGTCGTCCCAGACCGTCAGGGTTAGCGCCCACGGCCCCTCAGTCGCGCGCGCACCCTGAGCTTGTCGAAGGGCGCTCGTCGCTTCGACAGGCTCAGCGCCCGCGCTCAGTCGAAGGGCGCTCGTCGCTTCGACAGGCTCAGCGCCCGCGCTCCGTGAATGGTGGGATGCAGGCCGCTTACGTAACGCCGGGGCCAGGTCGCGCAGCGCCGACAGATCGAACGCCAGATCGTGCAATCCAAAGCGCGCCGCCATCTCGGCCAGCACGCGCTCCCGGTCGCCCGGCGCGTCCATCTCCGGCGGATCCAGCTCGATGTAGTACAGCCGGATGATCGGATCCACGGTGATCGCCAGGTCGCGCGCGGCCTTCAGCACCACCTGCTTCTGCCCCTGGCTCTCCGCGGGAACTGTGACCAGCACATCGCCGGTGATGCGGGCATCGCAGGAATAGCGCATCGTGTCGGGCACGCCGCGCAGCCGCCGGTAGTGGCGCTCGCGCTCCCCGGCCGCGGTCACATGATCGGCGCTCGACCGGATGCCGTGCCGGGCGAACTCGCCCCCCTCGATGCGCACGTAGCACTTGGCGCACGTCTGCCGGCCGCCGCAGATGGACTCGATGGCGACGCCGAGTTGGCGCGCGGCATCGAGCAACGTCGTCCCCGCCGCCACCTGCCCGCGGCGGCCAGACGGCTCGAAGATGACGGTGTGCAGACGCGTCGAGTCAGAGGATTCGACCGCCGTTTGGATGGGCGGGATCACCGGATCAAGCATTCAGACGACTCTTCTCTTTTTGCAGGATTAAGAGACAACCGACATCCATGTGGGTTGCAGGGTGGATAACAGAGAAGGCAAGATGATTACCTGTTCCATTGTATGCAAGGATGGCACGACGTCAAATCTGGCACGAGAGGCACGCACACTCGCGGACGATCGTCGCCATCGCGGGGGTGCGGTTCAAGGTTTTGCGCCCGGCGCCGTCGTGTGTCATGCTGAGCGGGTCTACGGCGCAAGATCAGTTGCGGCGAATGCCCAGCGAAGCATCTCCGCGCGGGAGACGCTTCGCTGGGGGTACGCGCGCCGCCGCGTTGCGTGGTTAACCCGCTCAGCGTGACATGCCCCGGCAAAACTCTGTACCACACCCTGCCTGGCTTGATCGTTTGCGCGTCCGGGCCGATTATGTTACGATGCCCGAAGTATCGCATTACAAGGAGAGACCCATGCCGCAACCCAGGCCTATTCAAGCCCTGGTGTTGGCGTTTACAACGTTCATCCTATCGGCCGCGCTGATCTTCGGCATTGCCCCGGCGGCCCTGGCGCGACCCGCCGGCCCCGAGGTGGACGAAGCGGCCGCATCTTCGACGCACGTCGTGGAAACGGCGCCCGCGCCGTCGCGCGCTGAGATCATCATCTATCGCATCAAGTCCGGTGATACCCTCTGGGATATCGCGGCGGAATTCGATATTGATGTCGAAACGATCCGGTGGTCGAACCCGGCGATCGCACAGAACCCCGATATGCTGCGCCTGGGCGCTGAGCTGGTCATCCTGCCGGTCAAGGGCGCGTATGTGACGGTGCAAGCCGGCGACACGGTGGAACGACTCGCCACGCGCTGGGGCGTCGCGGTCGAAGACATCGTCAACTATCCCCTGAACCGGCTGCAAGCCGGCGCGGCGCTCCAGTCGGGCGACAAACTGGTCATCCCGCATGGCCGGCTGGAGGTACACCTGGCGCCGCCCGGCCCGCCCCCGGCCGGGTTCGCCTACGCCTGGCCGATCCGCGGGATGGTGACGCAAGGCTATTCGGCCGGCCATCGCGCGATAGACTTCGGCGCGCCCTACAGCGCCAAGGTCTACGCGGCGCGCGCCGGCCGCGTGGTGCTGCGCGAATGGTCGCCGGTCGGCTACGGTTTTCTGGTGATCGTGGATCACGGCGATGGTAGCCGGGCGTACTACAGCCATCTCAAAGGCGCGTGGGTCAACGTGGGGGATTGGGTGGGCCGGGGCGGGCTGGTGGGCGAGGTCGGCAGCACCGGCAACTCGACCGGGCCGCACGTCCATTTTGAAATCCGCATCGGCGGCGTGCAACAAAACCCGCTGGGGTTGTTGCCGCCGAAACCGTAGGGGCGGGCTTCAATCTTGGGGCACGCAAGCATCCTGAGCGGAATCCGGCGTTGTTTGCCGGATGGCGTCGAAGGATGCTCCGCTACTTTTTGCCCTCAACGTGAAACGTACCCACCTCATCATTCATCGCTCATCACTCAACATTCGCCCCCTCACCACACCCGCCCAAGGCGCGCGACCATCGCGGCCTTACTGATCTGCCCCGTCCAGGTGTCGCGGATGTTGCCTTGGCGGTCAACGATGATGGAGGTGGGGAGGCCGCGCACACCGTAACGGCTGCCGGTCACTGTGCCGTCGGAATCGAGGCCCAACGGGAAGAGGATGCCATTGCGCCGGGCGAACGCTTCGACTTCGTGCTGGGCCTCTTCGTCATTGATGCCCAGCACGATGAAGTTGCGGGTTTGCCCATACTCCTGATGCAGGGCGTTCAGATCGGGCATTTCCGCCTTGCAGGGCGGACACCAGGTCGCCCAAAAATTAAGCAAGATGACCTGGCCCCGCAGTTCGGCCAGGCGAACCTGGCCGCCATCCGCGGTCTGCAACGTGAAATCGGGCGCGGGTCGAGCTGCCTGCGCCGCGGGCTGCGACTCAACCCCGACTTTCTGCCGATCCGACTGCCAGAGCCACAGCCCCAGGCCGACCGTCACCACGCTCAGACCCACTAGCGCCCAGAAGAAAAGGGAACGCGGCCAGCTCATGCCTTCTCGACCCGACAGCTCCGGGTGATCTCGGCTTTCCCCCGCACGGTCGCGATGGCCGAGCAGTACTTGTCCTCGGAAAGCTGGGCGCTACGATCCAGCGCCTCCAGATCCACGTCGCCGGACGCCACATATTCCAGATGGATCTTGGTGTAGTATTTGGGGTGCTCGGGGTTGCGGTCGCCGGTCGCGAAGATCTTCAGGCCGGTGATCGGCTGGCGCTTCTTCTTCAGGATACTGATGACATCCATCGCCGTGCAACCCAAGATACCCATGAGTAATACTTCCATCGGCCGCGCGCCGGTATCGTGACCGCCGACCTCTTCCGAGGAATCCATCACGATCGCATGTCCCGTCTCGCCCTGCGCCACAAATTGCATATCTTCAACCCAGGTGATATTAGCGGTTGTCATAAAGTCCTCCCATCCATTCCTTGAGTGTTAAGTTCCGTTTGCTTGGATGCCGCGCCGGGGACAAAGTTACAGCATAGCCCGGCCGTCCGGCCAACGCCAGCACCGCCTGGGCGATTTGGTCGGAGGCGTCGCAGTGCGCCAGCGAATGCGATTGTTCGGCCATGTGCGCCAGCAGCGGATTGCCCGGCCGGAGCAGATCGCTGACCAATTCGCCCACCCGTTCCGGCTCCAGCGCATAGATGCCCGCGCCGTGCTGTTCGAGCCACGTCACGTTGCCATCTTCCTGGCCGGGGATGTGGCCGGTGATGATGACCGGCAGGCCCGCGCAGGTGGCCTCGGCCAATGTGCCCGGCCCGGCCTTGGTGATCAGCAGATCGGCGGCGGCCAGCCAATTCGGCATGTCTTCGACAAAGCCGAGCACCTTCACCGGTACGGGCCACGGTTGGGACTGGAGCTGTTTCTGCAGGATTTGGTTGCGCCCGGCGATGATCGCCATCTGCGCGCCGTGGGCAGATTTGGCGAGCCGCCGCGCGACGGCGCGCGCCAGCGGCAAGAGCTTGCCGATCCCGGCGCCGCCGCCCGTCAGCAGCGCCAGGGGCCGCTCGGGGTCGAGGCCCATCTGGCTGCGTGCGACTGGCTTCGACCGCCCCCAGATGCCGGCGAAGGCTTTCCGCACCGGCAGGCCCAGGACGCGGATGCGGTCGGCGGGGACGCCGCACTCGATGGCGGTGCGCTTGGCCGGCTCGGTCGCGACGACAGTCAAATCCATGTCGGAGCAGAACCAGGCGAGCGGCGGCGTCACCGGGTCGGTGACCACGGTCACGAATGGCGCCGGGTTGCCCAGCTCCCGCAGCGCTCGCAGCGGAATCTGTGTCTGCAATGGATGCACCGTGACGACGATATCGGGCCAGTCTTTGGCGAAGGCCGCCGACACCTCGCGCCGCACCAGCGGATAGGCCGCGCGATAGGTGAACTCGACGCGCTTGCGTGAGGCGAAAGCCCGATAAATGAGATGGTACAGCCACGGCGCATAGTTCACCCACGGCCCGTAGGCGACCGACATCGTGTTCCACGGGAAATCCACGTAGTCGTCCACCAGGCTGATGATCGTCACGCGCGCGCGCCCTTCCAGGGCTTCGGCCAGGCTGCGGGCCGCGCTCAGGTGTCCGCCGCCCGTATGCGCCATCAAGATTGCAATGCGAGGTAATATATCTTCGGTGATCATTTCTTGTCTCATCCTCGGCTCAGTACGCCCCGTCGCCGAACAGGAATTGGGGAACGGTGCGCAGCATGATGCGGATATCGGCCCCCAGCGACCAGTTTTCCCCGTAATAGATGTCCAACATGACCATCTCATCGAAGGTCAGATCGCTGCGGCCGCTGACCTGCCACAGCCCGGTGACCCCTGGCTGGATATCGAGCCGTTTGCGCTGCCATTCCTGATATTGCGCGACCTCGCTGAACAGCGCAGGCCGCGGGCCGACGACGCTCATCTCCCCGCGGATCACATTGATGAACTGCGGGAGCTCGTCAAGGCTGGTTTGACGGATGAAGCGTCCCACGCGCGTCCGCCGCGGATCATCCCGTATCTTGAAGAGGGGGCCGGTTGCTTCGTTTTGCGCGGCCAGCTTGGCCTGCTCGGCTTCGGCGCCCACCACCATCGAACGGAATTTGTAGACCCGGAACGGTTTCCCGCCCTTGCCGGCGCGTTCCTGTTTGAAGAAAACCGGCCCAGGCGAATCGAGCTTGATCGCGACTGCAACGATCAGCCAGAGGGGCGCTGTAGCCAATGTGAAGGGAATCGCGAAGCTCAGATCGAGGATCCGCTTGAGCACCAGATTCCACCCGGTCAACGCCGTCTGTTTGATGCTGATGAGGGGGATACCGTTGATCGTCTCGACATCCACCCCGCCCAGGCTGAGTTGGAACAGATCGGGCACGACGCGCGCGCGTAAGCCCGCCTCTTCCGCCTCGAGCACCAGGCGCACCGTCTTGCGATGATACTGCCACGGCAAAGTGATGATGACCTGGGCGATGTCAAGGGTCTTGATCACCTCGGACAGGTTCTCGACCGCGCCGAGCGCCTTGATCGGCCCGATGTCGGTGCTGCTCTTGGCCGGATCGTCGTCCAGGAAGCCGACGACCTGGTAGCCTAGCTCCGGCTGGGCGATGATGTTGCGCATGACGGCCCGGCCGACCTCGCCCGCGCCGATGATCAGCAGGCGGTCTACCCCCTGGCCGGCCTGGCGCAGCCGGCCCAGGATCAGCCGGCGCACCAGCCGCAGCGAGCCAAGCAAGACCAGGATGAGGATCCCCGCGTAGACGAAGATGATGCGGGAGTAGAAGAGGCTGCGATAGAAGAAGACGAACACGATCAAGAGCATGATCGCGGTGGTCGTCGCGTTGAGGATGCCATACAACTCATCGAAGAGGGGGCGGGTGCGGCGGAGGTCGTAGCCGCCTTCGCGGCGCAATGCAAACAGTAGCACCAGCGTTTGCAGGATGACGAGGGGCAGATACGCGGTGAAGGGGACGTTATTCGCCGGGTCCACTGAGCGGAACAACTGCAAATCGTAGCGCAGCCAGTAAGCGATCAGGAACGCGGCGTGGATCAACCCCGCATCGAGCACGACCGTGACCCAGGGCAGCCAACGCCGGACGTCGCTCTTCACGTTGCTTCTCCCAAGACGGTGCGATACACCGCCACGGTCTCCTGCGCGGTGCGCGTCCACGGAAAGCGCGCGGCCTGGCGCAGACCCGCCGCGGCCATCTGCGCGGCCAGCGCCGGTTCATCCAGCACGCGCGCCATCGCGGCCGCCAACGCCGCGCTATCTTCGGGCGCGACCAACACAGCCGCATCCCCCGCCACTTCGGGCAGAGACGAGACGTTTGATGTGATGCTCGGTGTACCGCACGCCATGGCTTCCAGCACCGGTAGCCCAAACCCTTCAAAGAGCGATGGATAGACAAACAACTCAGCCGCCCGATACCACCAGGGCAGCTCATCGGCAGGCACGAAGCCCGGGAAGATGACCCGATCCGCCAGCCCCAGCCGCTCGGCGCGGGCGAAAATGGCGTCGTAGAACCAACCCTTGGCGCCCGCGATGACCAGCGCCGGCGCATCGCCCGCCGCGCGTCCGCCGATCATACGCGCATACGCCTCAAGCAGCCGCTCGATGTTCTTGCGCGGTTCGAGCGTCCCCACGAAAAGAATGAAGCGTTCGGGCAGCCCATTGCGCCGGCGAAATTCCGCAATCGTGCGTGCGTCGGCGGGGCAGAACTCCCCGCTCACGCCGTTCGGCACGACGACCACCCGCTCGGGGGAGACGCCACACAGCGCGATCACATCTCTGCGCGTGCTCTCGGAGACCGCGATGACTCGCGCGGCCTTGCGGACTGAAATGCGCGTGATCCAGCCCAGGTAGGACCGGTTGAAGCGCCGAAACGCCTGCGGATACCGGTAAAAGCTCAGATCATGCACGGTGACGACCGCCGGACACGCGCAGGCGAGCGGCGACGCAAATGCCAGGCCGTGCAGCAGATCCAGCCCGCGCGATAGCGCCGCCAGCCGGGTCTGCTCCCAGATGATGCGCCGCCACGGGCTGCGGGTATCCCAACCGGAGCAGGCCACGCCGAGTCCCGCAACTGGCGCAAACGTGGCGTCGTGCAGGTAGGCGATGTACTCGAACGGCTGCGCCTCCGCGCCCGCGACGCCCGGTAAGTGCTGCAGCAGTTGGTGGATGTAACCGTTGATCCCCGCGCCCCGATAGGTCCCGGTGCGGGACAACAGGTGCGCATTCAAGCCAACACGCTGCGGTAGACTCTGGTTTTTGGGCACGATCTTATTATAGCATAGATTCCCCGGATACAAAATCACTTTATCTGGATTTTATCGCCGGGGCAGCAACAGATTGTGTTGCTTTTCAGTGCGCCAAAACCGTCTGATAGACACGATAGGTCGCCGCGGCCACCTGCGCCTGGGTGAAGCGCGCCAATACGCGTGCCCGCCCGCGGCCGGCCAGATCGTGGCGCAAGGCCGGGTCTGCCAGCAGGCGGGCCAGCGCGTCGCGCAGCGCGGCGGCGTCCCCTTCGGGGAAGATCAGCCCGGCGTCGCCGATCACGTTCGGGATCTCCCCGCTGGCGGCCCCGACGACGGGCACGCCGCACGCCATCGCCTCGGTCAGGACGCGGCCGAATTGTTCCACCCAGTTTGGCCGGCTGACCGAAGGCAGAACGAGCGCGTCGAAAGTGCGATAGATATCGGGCGTCTGCGTCGAGGGGCGGTGGCCGAGAAATGCGACCTGGCCCGCGATGCCGGCCGCATCGGCCAGGGCCGCCAGGCGCGCCCGTTCCGGCCCGTCCCCCAGGATCGTCAGCCGCCAGCCCCGGTCGGGCAGGGCCGCGCACGCGTGCAGGAGCAGATCCACCCCCTTCTCCGGGATCAGGCTGCCCGCATAGCCGATGTGGAACGGCATTGGCGCGGTCTGGAGGTGCGGCAAGTCCGTCGGCGAGGTGCGCGCCCTGAGCGTGTCGAAGGGCCGCCCTTCAGCGCGCCCTTCGACACGCTCAGGGCGCGTAGCCGCGACACTTGTGTGCTGCGCCCCCGCCGGCGCCGGGTGGAAGATGTCGGGGTCTACCCCAAACTGCGGGATGACCGTCACCGGCCCGCGGTAGCCTTTGGCCGTCAGGACATCCACGGCGGTCCGGTTGCCCGCGATGACATGAGCGGCGCGGCGGTAGTTCGCCGCCTCGAACGCGCGGAACGGCCAGGGATAGCGGCGGTTCAGGTTTTGCCAGGTGAAAAAGATCCCCTGCGCGCCGGCCGCCTCGGCCAGCCGCAACCCGTGCCAGGTCGCCAGGTTGTACGGCTCTTCGTCCATGTGAACGATGTCAGGGCGGGTACGCTTGAGGATGGCGCCCAGGGTGGGATAAAAATGCAGGTGATACTGCCCGGTAAAGAGCAGCGGCGCGACCACAAGCTCATACCCGGTCGTGTGGGCGCGCTCCAGCTTGACGTGACTGCGGCGGTCGCGCCACTCCGGCGGCACGACCGCGGTCAACTCGATCTCCCCCAGCCGCGCCAACTCCTCCAACTTGCGCTGGTATGCCCCGACCACCAAAGCCTTCGAGACCATGACGACACGCATCAGTTTATGCCCTGGAAATAGACCCGCAACAGCTTGTCGAGCGCCGGGCCAAGCCGGTCGCGCAGCAGTGCCAGCATTTCGGCCTCGGTGGCGATCCGATCCTCGTAGCGGCGGCGATATTCTTGCAAGAGCGCCGTGAAGGCCGGTTGGCCCAACAACTTGCGCACGTCGAGCAGAAAGCGCGTCCCGCTGACGTAGACCGCCTGGACATAGGCCGTCGTGTCGGCGAAGCGATAGATCGGCTGGTTGATCGGCTGGGTCGCCATCCCTTTCGACGGCGCTTCCCACCACGCCAGGTGGGTCGGATGCAAGGTTTCGTAGTACAGCGTCTCGCCGTAGCGCGCCAGCGCCTCGTCCAGCCACGGTTCGTGCGCCTGATCATTGCCCACCGCGCCGTACCACCACTGATGGCCCAACTCATGCACCACGAAGCGCACCAGCAGATCGGCCCCGAAATCGGCGCCGGCGGCCGGGGGCTGATAGTCGGCGAACCAGTCCCGGCTGAAGGTGATGAGCGCGCTGTACTCCATGCCGCCGAACTGCGCCGCCTCGATGATCGCCAGTTCGGCGTAGGGGTAAGCGCCGTAGGTCTGCACGAAGAGCGGCAGTGCCTCGCGCACCGCGACCAGGGCCGCCTGACCGGCCGCGGCATGTTCCGGGAGATGATACACCCGAACCGGGATCCCGGCCACCTCGGCCTGGCTGGCGACCAGCCGATTGCTGATACTGAAGGCGAAGCCGCGCGCGCGCCCCAGTTCCAAGCGCCAGACGCCCTCCTGCATCCCCCGCAGCCCCGCGGCGATGACCTGATGGGGGGCGGGCGCACGGATCGCGGCCTCGTAGTCGGCGGTTTCATAGATGACCGGGTCGCCGACCGGGTGGTAGGGCGTCAGCAGCCACCTCGCAGCCGTCGTTGGAGCATAGGGCGCGAGCGCGGGATACCAATAGCCCGCAATCATTCCCAGGTCGGACCAGCCGAGCGCGTGCGCGGCCGAGATCCCCTCGCTGCCGGCCGGCGGGAGCCGCAGCGTATAGTCCAGGCAGGCGGTGACGGCCGGCGCGTTGGCTGCGGCCGCGGGGAGGCGCAGCCGCAGCGCGGTGCCTTCCAGCGTCACGACGGGCGGCTGAGGATCGGCTGCCAGCCGGGCGCGGGTCAGGGTGAAGACGCCCGGCACGCCGTTGGCCGGCACGTTGAAGACCAGTTCGCCGGTCGCCAGCCGCGCCGGATCGGCCAGCGCCACCTGCTGTTTCACCTGGAGCGTATGCGCCTGGGGATCGGCCGCGACCTCGAAGCGATAGCGCGGGCGGCTGCTGGTCAGTGGCAGCGGCAGACAGGCGTCTTGCGCGGCAGTGGGGGCTGGCGCGGCGGTCAGAGTGGGCGTGATCTGCGTCGGCGTGACGGTCGGCCGGGGCGATGGGGTGGGCGCAGCGGTCGCCACTGGCGCGGGCCGGGTGGGCGCGACCGTGGGCTGCGGCGGAACGGGCGTCGCGGCGGGGGAAGGCTGGGTGCAGCCGGTTAGCAGGAGCAGGAACACCAAGAAAAACACCCCCGCACATAGCCGCGATGTCATCAGCGCCGCGCCCGGCATGAACCACTGCCCTCGGAATGGCGACCTATCCCATTGGTCTCGAGGCTTCAGCCGGTCTCTGCCGGCACGCGTCAAACCGGCCAAAACGCGAAATAGCGCCGGTTTGACGAAAGTGCTTGCATTTGGGGGGCGGTTGGTGTACAATCTTCCTCGAAGATCCATTCGTTCGGATGGATGGCCCTGGCTTTCAGAGTACGAATCGCAGCTTCGTCGCTGCCAGGAGGCGCACCATGGAGGTGATCAAGGTTTCAGGCCAATCTCGCTCGACCGCTGTCGCTGGCGCCATCGCCGGCGTGATGCGTGAGCGGAGACACGCAGAAGTGCAAGCTATCGGGGCCAGTGCAGTCAACCAGGCGATCAAGGCCGTCGCCATCGCAAGCGATTATTTGGAACTGGACGGCATCAAGATCATGTGCATGCCGGAGTTCGTCGAAGTGGACATTGACGGCCAGGAGCGCACGGCTGTGAAGTTGGTCGTCGAACCCCGCAACGGATAGCCATGCCACCGGCCACCCACCCCCGCGCCGGTCTTCGCCGGGCAGGAGCGTTGGGCGGCCGGTGGGTCTAGCGCTTTTTCCGTCGGGCACGTGATCGCGCGCCCTGTCCGCCCCCTGATGGCGGGGATTTCGGCGCGGCCGGCTCCGCCGGTCGGGGCGCGGCCTGGACGGCCGGCTCCAGCCCCTCGTCTTCCTCGGTCAGGCCGCCCTCTTCGTCTGATGTCGCCAGCGGCGTGCGGCGCTTCGGGCACCCCGGGCATGGGTCGCCGGCCGCGGCGCCGGATTGCCCCGATTCCGGCAAAACGACCTCGACGTATTGGATGCTCTCGCCCGGCCCCTCGACTTGCGCGGTCACGGAGTTGCGCAGCACGTTCAATTGCTTGATCTTGCCGGGGCCTTCCGGCGTCTCGATCATGCTGTTGATCTTCGGCATGCGTTGCCGCGCTTCTGCGTAGTGGTCGTTTTCATAACTCAAGCAGCAGAGCAGCCGGCCGCAGACTCCCGACACCTCGGAGGTGTTCAGGGGCAGATCCTGCGTCTTCGCCATCTTGATCGAGACCGGGGCAAACTCGCGCAGCCAGGAGGCGCAGCAGAGCGGCCGGCCGCACCGGCCATAGCCTCCGAGGTATTTGGCCTGATCGCGCACGCCGACTTGGCGCATCTCGACGCGGGTGTGCAGGATTTGCCCCAGGTCATGCACCAGGTTGCGGAAGTCAATCCGCTGATCCGCAACGAAATAGACCACCACGCTGCTGCCGTCGAAGCTGTACTCCGCGTTGATGACCTTCATCTCCAGCCTGAGCGCATTAGCCCGCTGCTGGCAGATGTCGCGGGTCTCCGGCTCTTTGTGCGCCATCTGGTCGCGCTGCACCATGTCCCACGCGGTCGCCCGGCGGACCACCGGTTTGAGCGTGCCGCTGATTTCATTCGGCGCGACCTCGCGCGGGGGAAAGACGACCTGGCCCAGCGTGCGCCCGCGCGAGGTGTCCACGACGACACGCTCGCCGGCCTGCAGGTCATCGTGGCCCGCCGGGTCAAAAAAATAGACTTTGGTTACAGGTTGAAACGCTACACCCACAACTAACGGCATGAAATCCACTCCTCACAGAGTTGGCAACCGTCGCCCGGTTGCCAACTCCCCTAGGTCACGATCGGTTTCGGCAGCCGCAACGCCAGCACGTCCAGGGCCAGTCGCGCATTGACATTGGCCCGGATGCGGCGCAGCGTTTGGATCAGGTCGGCCAGCGCGGCCTCCACCTGGTCGGGGCGATAAAGCTCGGCCTGCTGCGCCAACTGTGCCCGGCGATCCAGGTTCACGATCGCTTCCGGGATGCCGCGCTGGATCAGGAGCACGTCGCGCCACCAGGTGGCCCACAGGCCGAGGGTCGGCTCGATGGCTTCCGTCTGGCGGCTCAACGACTCAGCGTGCCCCAACCGGCCCACATAGCCCGTCGCGGTCAGCGCCAGCAGTTGATCCAGCCGCCGGTTGCGCTCCTGGCCCACCTCCGGGTGGGTTTGGGCGCGCACCGCCGCGCCGATGCAGCCGCCAGAGAGTCGGGCGAGCAGTTCGGCCTGGCCCGGCTCGACCCCCCAGCGCGTTTCGAGCGCGGTTTGCACCTGCGCCAGCGACGCGGGCCGCAGGCCGACGATCTGGCAGCGCGAGAGCACGGTCGGCAGCACCAGGTCGCGGCGGCGGCTGGTGAGCAGCAGGATGACGTGCGGCGGCGGTTCTTCCAGGGTTTTCAGCAGGGCGTTGGCGGCCGGCGGGGTCGCCCGCTCGATCTCCCGGATGATGAAGATCTTGCGCCGGCCTTCCAGGGGCGAGAGCGCCGCATCCGACCGCAAGACGCGCACCTGCTCGATCTGGATGGTGTTCTTCTCGGCGGCGATGATCTGGAGATCAGGATAGCGGCCATCCGCGATGCGCTGGCAGGCG
Organism: uncultured Anaerolineales bacterium; assembly: GCA_964647225.1. Taxonomy (GTDB): domain Bacteria; phylum Chloroflexota; class Anaerolineae; order CG2-30-64-16; family CG2-30-64-16; genus CAZYHE01. The sequence continues at coordinate 424 of CAZYHE010000044.1, read as the reverse complement.
CGGCAGGGGGACGCGTCGTCCCGACACGGCTCGCCGGTCTGTTTCTCGCACAGGATCGCCTGGGCGAAGGCGCGGGCCAGGGTCGTCTTGCCCACCTGCGCCGGCCCGATGAAGAGATAGGCATGGCTCAGCCGGCCGCTGACCGCCGCGTGCGCCAGCAGATTGACTGCCCACTCATGTCCGATGATCGGCCACTGCACCATACCCCTGCCATCCTTTGCGCCAGCTCATCGCCGGTCCCCCCGGCGGATTCGCGTAAGTCGCAGCGATTGTAACATACCCGACCATAACGCGCCAGTGCTTGGCCTCACGACGCGCGTGTGTTATAATGCGATCGCGCCATGAATGATACCAGAATCCAGACCCGCACCAACTACGACCGCCTGAGCCGCTGGTATGACTTGATCGCCGGCTCCTCGGAGCG
>CAZYHE010000043.1:0-14558 GCA_964647225.1 uncultured Anaerolineales bacterium | reverse complement strand
TCGGGGACGCACTGAAGCTGAGGCGGATGGCGTCCCCGATGTGCGTATAGGGGAGAAGCATGAAGCAAGCAATCACAGAGGGCGAGCCGAGCACTTTTCTGGGCCGCGTGCGCGCCAGCCTGGCGCCGGCCGGCCTGCCGAGCGATGACCGGGGTCGGATGCGCCTGGTGGTGGACAACCTGGTGCTCCATCTGCACCCTACCAAGGTGAACACCCGCAGCCTGCGCCTGAGCTACACCTGGGGCCTGGGCGGGCTATCGGCCATGCTGGTGATGCTCCTGGCGACCACCGGCATCCTGTTGACCAACAACTACACGCCCAGCCCGGCCGAAGCGTATCAGTCCATCCTCAACCTGCGCTCCAACGTCTGGTTCGGCGATTTCCTGCGCAACCTGCACCACTGGGCGGCCAATCTGCTGGTGCTGGCCGCGGCGCTGCACTTATTGCGGGTTTTCTTCACCGGCGCGTTCCGGCCCCCGCGGGCGTTCAACTGGCTGCTGGGGCTGGCGCTGCTGCTGTTGGCCGTGGCCGCCAACTTCACCGGCTATCTCTTGCCGTGGGATCAACTGGCCTACTGGGCGATCACCGTCGCCACGAGCCTGCTGACCTACATCCCAATCGTCGGCGGCGTGATCAGCCGGACGCTGCTGGGCGGGCCAGAGGTGGGTGCGGCGACGTTGCGCAATTTCTACAGCCTGCACATCGGCGTCATCCCGGCCAGCATGATCTTGTTGATGTCGTTTCACTTCTGGCGGGTGCGCAAAGACGGCGATCTGAGCGTGCCGCGCGCGCCCGGCGAACCGCCGGCCGTCAAGCTGGAAAAGGTGACGACCATCCCCTTCCTGGTGCGCCGCGAGCTGGCGTTCGCACTGGTCTGGCTGGCGCTGCTGGTGGCCTGGGCCATGTGGGTTCCGGCGCCGCTGGAGGGGATCGCCAACCCGCAGGTCAGCCCGAACCCGGCCAAGGCCGCGTGGTACTTTCTGGGGCTGCAAGAGTTGCTGCTGCATTTCCACCCGCTCGTGGCCGCGGTGCTGATCCCCGCCGCCGCGCTGCTGGGCCTGGCCGCGCTCCCCTTCGCCGATTACCGGGCGGAGAGCACCGGCATCTACTTCCGCTCGCGCTCCGGCCGCCGTTTGGCCGTGCTGGCGACCGGCCTGGCGCTGCTGATCACGCCGGTCTGGGTCGTGCTGGATGAGTTCGTCGTGAAGTGGGCCGAGTGGTTTCCCGCCTGGCCCACGCTCATCACCAGCGGCCTGCTGCCCTTCGCCGCGCTGGTGTTGGGGCTGCTGCTGCTCGATGAGCTATTCAGCCGCTTCGGCGCGAGCATCGAGGAACGCATCCTGGCGCTGGTGATCTTCCTGGCCGTCGCCTTCGTCGTCCTCACGGCCATCGGCATCTTCTTCCGCGGGCCGGGCATGGGGCTGTTCTGGCCGTGGGCCATGCCCGCGGGGCATGGATGAGATCAGGAGTTGGTGACATGATGAAATCTTCGACCACTACGAACACAAACCCGGCCGCCCAGCCGATCGGCCGGCGCGACTTCCTCAAGCTGGCTCTGGGAGTGAGCGGCGCGGCCGTGGCCGCGGAATTCGGTCTGTTGGGCCTGGCCTACTTCCAGCCGCGCCTGGGCGCGGGGGACTTCGGCGGGGTGATCACCGTGGGCAAGCTGGATGATTTCCCGTCCGGTTCGGTGACCCTGATCCAGAACGGCCGCTTCTACCTGAGCCGGCTGACCGACGGCGGGCTGCTGGCGCTCTATCAGCGCTGCACCCACCTGGGCTGCTCGGTGCCGTGGGATGCCGCGCAGCAGAAGTTCGTCTGCCCATGCCACAGCGCCGAGTACGACGCCACCGGCCAGGTGACCGCGCCGCCCGCGCCGCGGGCGCTCGATCTCTTCCCGGTGGCGGTGCAAGATGGCGTGATCACCGTTGACACGAGCCGGCCGCAGCAGCGTGACCGCTTCGCCGCGGCGCAGGTGGTGTACCCATGAACTGGCAAGCGATCACTTCCCGCCGTGAACTTTGGATCAGCCTGCTGGCGCTGCTGCTGATCGCGCTGCTGCTGCCGGTCTACATCGCCGCGGAGCCGACGCGGATCAAAGCCGCCGAGCTGCAAATCCTGCAGAGCAACCTGGACGAAGCGATGACGCTTTACGCGCAGAACTGCGCGCTGTGTCACGGCATGGCGGGCGAAGGGATCGGCGCCAACCCGCCGCTGAACGCGCCCGGCCTGGCAAGCATGGACTACGCCGAGTTGGCGAAAGTCATCGCCCGCGGCCGCTACAACACCGCCATGCCGGCCTGGGGCCAGGAGGATGGCGGCCCCCTGAGCGACTACCAGGTGGGCCAACTCGTCGCGCTCGTGCAGCGGGGTGATTGGGAGGCCGCGCAAGATCGGACCGTCAACCTGGGCTTGCAGCCGCTCATCCCCTTCGCCGCCCAGCCCGACGCGACGATCCTGGCCCAGGTGCAGGCGCTGCCCGACGGCGCACGCCTGGCCGCGGGCATCACCGTCTACGCGGCCAAGTGCGTCGCCTGCCACGGGGCAGATGGCGCGGGCACGGCCCTGGCCCCGGCGCTCAACGATCCGGCGGTGCGCGAGAAGGGCGCGGCGGAGATCGAGCGAAGCGTGCGGCTGGGGGTCTCCGGCACGTTGATGGCCGCGTGGCAGAATGCGCTCAAGCCCGATGAACTGGCGGCGGTCGTCGCGCTGATCACCGGCTGGGCGCAGGTGCCGGCCGGCGCGATCCCGGCGCCCGCGGTCAACTTCGCCACCACCGCCGAGAGCATCGCGTTGGGCGGGCAGCTCTACGCGCAAAACTGCACGTGGTGTCACGGCGCCGAAGGGCAGGGCGCGCGGCGCTTCCCGGCGCTCAACGTGCAGAGCTTCCTGACCGAGACGAGCGACCCGGCCATGGCGCAGATCATCACCCACGGCGTGCCCGGCACGTCTATGCCCGCCTGGGGCGACCGCCTGACCGACACCCAGATCCAGGCCATCGTCGGCTTCATCCGTTCCTGGGAGCCGACCGCGCCGGCCGTGGCTGCCCCGCGCGCGACGGGTGGCGGCGGCCCGCCCTGGCTGCGCAATCAGCCCACACCGCAAGGCCGTTCGCCCGCGCCCACGCCGACCCCGCGGCCCACGGCTCAGTCCTATGCCACGCCGCAACCCGATGCGACGTCCGTGCCGGCGCAAGCCACTCCCGCGCCGGCTGCCACCCATGCGCCGGCCGCGGGGCAAGGTGGCAGAGCGGGCGGCAGCATGCCCGGCGCAGCGTACGCCGCGCCGGGTCAGGCGCCGACCGGTCAGATAGCCTGGGACTGGCGGCAGATACTCCTGGTAGGTGGGGTTGGGGGCCTGGGATTGGCGCTGGTCGGTTGGGCGGCGGCTGCGCTGCGGCGGCTATGAATACGGTAAGGTAGCGAGAATGTTGCCGATCACCAGCGGCTGTCGCGTCCAGGGGGTGGTTTATCGCGCTCTGTGAGGCGCCAGTCGCCTGGTTGATCGGCACATCCTCAACCTGCAGCGCCGTCTCGAATATAATCCGTCGGAGATGAACTCGACAGGAATTTACAATGGTGTGGAATTGTGCTAAAATAAACATGAAACCCCGACGACACCCATCGGTCGTCGCCTACTCGTCGTTCGTTCAGACCGAGATCGAAGCTCTTGGCCGCTCAAGAGGAACGAACGCTACCCCATGAGGAGGAAATAGAAAATGCACCGCTCCGTTCTTCTAACCGCCGTTTCGTGTTTGGTTGCCTTCCTGTTGATCGCATTGCTGGCGGGCTGCACAAGCGTGTCCCCGACCACAGCACCGCTGCCGACGCCAGTGGCGACCCAGGTGTCCGTCCTTCGGCCAACCGCAACCCTCGCACCCCAGCCGGCCACCGTTCAGCCGACTGCTATCGCCGGGCCTAAACCGACCGCTGTTCAGCCGCCCGCGACCTCGGCGCCCCTGCCGACCGCCATCCAGTCGCCCAAGGACGGCATTCCTGCTCGCAAACCGGCGCAAAACACGACCCTGTCCACCTTCACCACAGCCGATTTCTCGGGCGCGGGCATCTGCGCGTCGTGCCACATCGGGCTTAGGGATGGCGCCAACGCCGACGTCTCCATGCCGACCGCCTGGCGTTCGACCATGATGGGGAATGCCGCCAGGGATCCGGTCTGGCAGGCCAAGGTCAGCTCGGAGGTGGCGCGCTTCCCCGCGTTGCAGGAGGTCATCGAAAAGAAATGCACTACCTGCCACATGCCGATGGCCGAGACGCAGGCCGTGATCGAAGGCAAGCCGGTGGCCGCGCTAGGCGACGGATTCTACAACCCCACCAATCCGCTGCACCCGGCGGCGATAGACGGCGTGTCATGCACCCTATGCCACCAGGTCGCCAATGTAAACCTTGGCAAGATGGAGAGCTTCAGCGGCCATTACACTGTGGACGCCAGCACGAATCCACCCAACCGTCTTATCTACGGCCCCTACCAGCAGCCAGATGCGCAGGTGATGCGGAACAACAGCGGCTTCAACCCTGTCTACGGCGCACATATGGCATCGGCTGAGCAATGCGGGACCTGTCACAACCTCTATACCCCTTACGTGGATGCGCAGGGCAAGATCTTGGGCGAGTTCCCCGAGCAGACGCCTTACACCGAATGGCAGTACAGTCGCTTTGGCGCCGAGACCGCCTCGTGCCAGAGCTGCCATATGCCGCTGGCCCAGGGCGGTGTGGTCATTTCGAATAGGCCCGGCAGATTGGCGCCGCGCCAGCCGTTCTACCAGCACTTCTTCGTCGGCGGCAACGCATTCATGCTGAATATCCTGTACGGCTGGGGTGACGAGTTGGAGATCGACGCAGACAAGGCGCATTTTGATGCGACCCTGGCCCGTGTAACCGATCAGGTCGGCCAGGACACCGCCAACCTGACGTTGAAGAGCCTGGCGTTGAAAGATGGCAAGCTCAGCGCTCAGCTCCAGGTGAACCCGCTGACCGGCCACAAGTTTCCCACCAGTTTTCCCTCGCGGCGCGCCTGGCTGCACGTCACGGTGGCCGATGCCGCGGGGAAGGTGATCTTCGAATCGGGCAAGCACAACATTGATGGCACAATCGCCGGTAACGCAGCCGACACCGATCCGGCCGCGTTCGAGCCGCACTACGACGTCATCATCCAGCCCGACCAGGTGCAAATCTACGAGCCGATCATGGGCGACAACGAGGGACACGTCACCTACACGCTGCTGCGGGGCGCCCAATATCTGAAGGACAACCGTTTGTTGCCGGAAGGCGCGGACAAGGCCAAACTGCCCGCCGACATTGCAGTCTATGGCGAAGCGGTCGGCGACGCCAACTTCGTGGGTGGCGGCGACCTGGTGACCTACCAGGTGGATGTGCAAGGTGCGACCGGCCCGTTCACGTTCAGCGCGGAACTGCTCTACGAGCCGCTGTCGTACCGGTTTATCCAGGATCTGCTGGCGGACAAGACCCCCTTGACCGAGCGGTTCGGCGGGTACTACGGGGAGACGGACAAGATGTCCTTGCGGGTGGCAGCCATTGATCCCACCAAGACGAAGTGACGGCGTCGGTCGGGCCGCGGAGCATCAGCCGGTGCGAACTGCGCTTATAGATCGCGTTTGGAGAATGCGCTAATAGCCAGCGCCAGCGCCAGCACGGTATAGCCCACCGCGTACACCACCATCGCTTCGCTGGGCGCGCTGGCTGCGCCGAAGGGGGTGGTGTCCAGCCCCAGCTCGCGGAGGAAGGGCGGCTGCAGGAGATAGGCCGCCCGCTTCCACATCGCCTCGCTGGGCATCAGCAGGCTGACCGCGATGCCGATGTTCACCGCGGCCTCGCTGCGCATCATGCTGCCGATTTGCTCGATCCAGCCGGCGATGAACGCCAGGCCGTAGAGCATGAAGACCACGACGCCGTTGGTGAGGGTCGAGAGCCGCGTGCCGCCCAGGATCGAGAGGGTCAGCACGATCAGCCCTTCCAGCACGATCAGCCCAATGGCCTGCACGGGGTTGCGCACGTTGTAGTCGGCTTCCAGCTTGACAATGAGCATCAGCGCGGCGCACATCACGATCGTGAAGGCGGCCAGCATGAGCGCCAGGCCGAGCCATTTGCCGGCGACGACGTGCCAGCGGCGCAGCGGTTTGGTGACGATCGTCTGGATCGCGCCGGAGGCGATCTCACCGGCGATGGTGTCCACCGAGGTGAGCACGGCCAGCATCACCACCAGGAAGTTGACCGCGTACAGCCCGGCCAGCACGAAAAAGTTGGTCGGCTCCAGGAGTCGCGCCGCGCCGCCCAACATGTGCGTGCGCAAGTCTGCGTAGATCAGGTGAAAGCCGACCGCGTACAGCGCCAGGAACGCGACCCCCAACACGACGATGGCCCACAGCATCTTGCGCATCCGGGCTTCCAGGAAGGTCAGCCGGGCGATCTCGATCACGCTCCTCATGTCTCCTCCTGCATCACCCGCATGAATAGCTCTTCCAGCGAGAGGCGGCGCGGCGCGAGCGCGTAGATCTGCGCGCCGGCCCCGATCAGATATCCGGCCAGGGCGGGCGCGACCTCTTCGCCCGCAACAGCCATGACGACGCGCACAACATCAGCCGCGACCGCGCTCTGACTCCTGACCCCGGACCCCTGACCTTCTATCATGCGGCCCCACTGCGCCAACCCGGCCTCGATCTCCGGCGTCAGGCCGGCCACCCGCAGCTCGATCTCGGTCGCCTGGCGCGTCAGGTCGGCCAGCGTCCCCAGGCGCACGACGCGGCCGCGCTTGACGATGGCGACCCGATCACACGTCACCTCGACTTCGCTCAGGAAGTGGGAGTTCAGGAAGACGGTCACGCCCTCCCCGCGCAGCTCGCGGATCAGGTCGCGCACCTCGTGCCGGCCGAGCGGATCGAGGCCCGAGGTCGGCTCGTCCAGGAAGACCAGCGCCGGCCGGTTGAGCAGCGCCTGCGCCAGCCCGATACGTTGGAGCATCCCTTTGGAGAACTCGCCCAGCTTCGAGCCGGCCCGATCGCTCAGGCCGACGCGCGCCAGAAGGGCCGCGATGCGCGAGCGTCGTTCGGCCGCGGCCATGCCGTAGAGCCGGCCATGCACGTCCAGGAAATCCGCGGCCGTGATCCAGGGCGGGAAGCGGAATTGCTCCGGCAGGAAGCCGACCTGGCCCATGCAGGCCGGATCGCCGGGCGGCCGGCCCAGGATACGCGCCTGGCCCGTGGTCGGCGCGACCAGGCCGAGCAGCATCTTGACCGTGGTCGTTTTCCCCGCGCCGTTCGGCCCCAGAAAGCCGAACACCTCACCCGCTGCAACCGAGAGGGTGAGGCGATCCACGGCGACCGTCAGGCCGTAGCTTTTGCAAAGGTCGTGGGTTTCGATGAGCATGTCGTGTTCAGGTGTCAGGAGTCAGGGGGCAGGAGTCAGGAATCGGGGGGCTGACCCCTGACTCCTGATCCCTGATCCCTGTTTATTGCAGCGAATCCGCCACTTGCATCGCGACGAGCGGGTCAACATCTTTGGTCGTGATGCCGTAGAGGACGCCGTTCTTCTGCCAGAGAAGCGAGGCGGCCCGGCGGCTGCCCGACTCGGCGCGATGTTCGATCAGCAGGCCAGGGACGCCATCCACGGTCACTTCGCGGTATTGCACCACGTTCGCCGGCAGCGGAATGACCAGGGTGCTCGTCCAATCAATGCTCTGCGCCAGGCGGCGCGCGTCGGCATCGGGGATGCCCAGGAACTTGAAGCCGGCTTCGCCGATGGCCGTCAGATCCAGCCCCGGCGGGATGTTCACCTGCGGGCTGGACATCTGCGTGACCGTGAGGCGGCCCGCGCCGAGCGCATATTCCTGCGTCGCCGCGTAGGGCACATCAATCTCGAGCGTGATCTTGTCTGCCGGCGGCAGCTTGATCCCCTGCGCCTGGGTCGCGTCGAGCAGCGCTTGCATAATCGCTCGATCCATCTCATAGCGCAACGCCGGGCCACTCTGCACGGTGAGCGATTTCATGGTTGCGCCGGCGGGCAGTGTGGCCGGCGCGCGCACGGTGAAACCGACCTTTGCGGAGGCCTCGGCAAGGTCGGCGACCGGCTGCGGCTTGCCCGGTTCGCGCACCGCGGTCGGCTTGCCGAACCGGCCGTCCTCGGCCTGTTGGGCCAGGCCTTCGAGCTTCTGCAGTTGGGTTTGGTCAATGGGGATCACCGCGAACTTGCGCACGCGGAAGATGCCCAGGAAGTCGGCGGCGGCCTGCCGCATGGGCGCAAAGCTGAAGAGGATCAGCAGGCAGGCCAGCGCGGCCGCGCCGATCGCCATTGGCCGCAGCCGGCCGTGGGTGAAAGTTTCTTTTATCATTGTCAAGCTCCTTGTTAAATCCGCGCCGAAAGTCGTCGGAACGTAGCGCCGGATGCCATCCGGCGCTACATGTTTGCCCGCTGCATGGAAGCGTGCCAGGGCTTGCCGGGCGGCCGGCGTCTCGGCCGGGGCCGGTGCGAGGGCCGTCAGTCGCGTCGCGACAGACTCGGCGCGTGCGCGCAGCGCCACCAGCTCGCGCTGGCACGCGGGGCACACTGCCAGGTGCGCCGTGACGGCGGCCTCGTCGGCCGGGGCCAGCGCCGCGTCCAGGTAGGCCCGCAACCGCCCGCTATCACATCGCATGGTCGCCTCCTTCTTCATCTCGATGCCCGGCCGCGCGGTAGGCCTTCTCGAACGCGGCCTCCGCGCGGGCCAGCAACGTGCCGACCGAGCCGGGCGCGATCCCCGCCGCCTCGGCCAGTTCCCGATAGCTCAGCCCGGCATGGCGTAGCAGTAACAACTGCGCCTGGCGCTCCGGCAGCCGGGCCAGGATGCGCCGCACCGCAGCCTGTTCATCCCTGCGCAGCGCAGCCTCGGTCGCGTCCGGTGCGGTCTCGGCGGCGGCAACTGCGCCGAATTGCTGCTGGCGACGTGTGCGCCGGCCCTCGCCGCGCAGCAGGTTGTACGCCAGGTTCGTCGCCACCCGATAGAGCCAGGCCCGCACGTTGTGCTCCTGGTCGCTGCGAAACCGTTGGCGGGCGAGGCGCAAGAACGTCTCCTGGGCCAAATCTTCCGCATCTTCGCGCGCGCCGACGATGCGATAGAGCAGCCGGTAGACGCCGTCGTAGTGCGCCAGGAACAGCGAATCGAAGTCGAGCTTGGGTTGGGTTGTCACGGAACGAAACAGCCAGGCATCGGTGGTCACATCTGCGCCTCTACGCCCTTCCGGTTTTCTACTCATATTAACACCGCCGGCTGCGCAAATGTGACAGTTGGGGGGTAAAAATCTATCGTTTGATTGCGAGAAAGCCGACGGCGCCCGGCCCGAAATGGATGCCGAGCACGGGAGTCACTTCGACGCAGATGAGCGGTGAACCGTCTGGGAATAGATGCGCGCCGAGCCGAGCGAGGGTGGCGGCGCGTTCGGGCGCATGGGTATGGGCCACGGCCAGGGCTTCCAGCGGGCCAAGCTCGGCGACGCGCGTCACCAGGCGCGCCAGGGCCACGGAATTTGTGCGCACCCGCTCCAGGATGAGTTCGCCCTCGTACACGGTGAACACCGGCTTGATCTGCAAAAGCGCGCCGAGGCTGGCTTGCAGCCGGCTGAGCCGGCCGCCGCGGCGGGCGAATTCGAGGGTATCCAACGCGCCGATGACATAGGTGCGCCGGATGCGTTCCGGGAGGGCGGCGGCGATTTCGGCGGCCGTGCGGCCTGCCTCCGCCATCTGCGCCGCCGCCAGCACGGTGAAGCCCAACCCCAGGGTCAGTTGGCGTGAGTCCACGACGATCACGGGCAGCCCGTACATCTCCCTGGCGGCCAGACGCGCCACCTGGCACAGGCTGCTCAACTCATCGGGCGGGTGCAGCGACACGATGCCGGTGGCGCCTTCCGCGACCGCCTGTTCGTATGCCTGTAGAAAGAGGCCGACCCCGGGCGCAGACGTGGTTGGGTGGGGCGAGAGGGCGGGCAGGCGCTCGTAGAACGCTTGCCGCGTGATGTCCACACCATCCAGGTAGCCCGTCGCACCGATATTGATGCACGTCGGCACGACGATGATGCGATGCCGTGCGATCAGGTCTGGCGGCAGATCGCACGTGCTGTCGGTGACGATCCGAACGGTCATCGTTGCCTCGCGGCGTCGCGGGTCAATTGCCTTGCGACACAGCCAACGGCTCGGCCGCCAGTTCGCCGCCCGGCGGCGCGGTCACCTGACGCACGCGCAACTCGGCACGATCCAGCAGCGTGTTGCATTGTTCGGCCAGCGTCGTGGCCCGGCCATACAGCGCCAGCGAGTCATCGAGGCTCAGGTCGCCGGCCTCTAACCGGTGGACCGTCTCCTCCAGCTCGCGGTAGAGCGCTTCGAAGGATGGTGTATCGGACATGGCGAAATACCTCTATCTCTCACTCGTTCTGGGTCACGCGCGCGCCAAACGCGCCGTCGGCCACGCGCACGGCAATGGCGGCGCCGGGGATGGCCTGCGCGACCGAATAGACGACCGCGCCGTCTGCGGCGGTGACGATGGCGTAGCCGCGCGCCAGCACGCCGCGGGGATCGAGCGCCGCGAGCCGCAGCCCTTGCCCGCGCACGCGCTCCCGCTCATGACGCAGCCGGCCGGCCAGCGCCAGCCCGGCCCGCCGCGTCAAATCGTCCACGCGCTGGCGGTCGGTGGCCAGCCGCGCCGCGGGCGAGACGCGGCGCAGGCGCGCGGTCAGGTTCGCGACGCGCGTCTGCTCGACCTCCAGCCGGCCCCACAGTTGCCGCTCGGCCTGGCCCAACAGCCCGGCAACCGTTGCGCTCAGCTCGCGGCCATCGGGCGAGGCCAGGGTCGCCGCGCCGGTGGGGGTGGGCGCGCGCAGGTCGGCCACGAAATCGGCGATGGTGAAGTCGGTCTCGTGTCCCACGCCGGTGATGACCGGCACGGCCGATGCAGCGATGGCACGGGCCACCCGCTCGTCGTTGAAGGCCCACAGCTCTTCGAGCGAGCCGCCGCCGCGCGCCAGGATGATGGCATCCAACGGTTCGCGTTCGACCGACCAGCGGTTGAGCAGATCGAGCGCGGCCACGATGCCGGGGGGCGCATCCGCGCCCTGCACCGCCGTCGGCGCCAGCAGCAGATCCACCAGCGGGTAGCGCCGGGCGAGGGTGCGCAGGATGTCGCGCAGCGCAGCCGCGGTGGGCGAAGTGACGATCCCCAGGCGGCCGGGCCGGGCCGGGATCGGCCGCTTGCGCGACTCTTCGAACAGCCCTTCGGCCTCCAGCCGGGCCTTGAGCCGCTCGAACTCCAGCCAGAGGCGGCCCACCCCGGCCCCTTCCAGGTGATCCACGTAAAGTTGATATGTCCCGCCCTGCTCGTAGACCGACACGTAGCCATGCACCACGACCGCGTCGCCGCTGCGCGGCAGCGCCATGCGGCCGGCCTGCGTGCGCCAGATCACCGCCTTGATGACCGCGCCGGCATCTTTCAGGGTGAAGTAGCAGTGGCCGGAGCTGGCCTGGGTGAAGCCGGAGACCTCGCCCGAAAGCCAGACATCGGCCAGCAGCACGTCGCCGGCGAACAGCGACTTGATGTAGGCGGTAACTTGCGAGATGGTGTAGATGTTGGCTGTTGGCATGGATATTCTACCTGTTGAGCTATCGCATCAGGGTGATTACACCGGCACGAAGAAGAACGCCAACGCCAGGATCACATACACCGTGAGCAACTGCGCGCCCTCCAGCCAGTTCGATTCGCCATCCTGCGCGACAAAGGCCGCGATCAGGACACCGACGAACATGGCGACGATCTCGAACTGATTGAAGACGAGGGTCAGCGGGTGGCCCATCAGCAGGCTGATGAAGACCAACACCGGCGCGACGAACAGGGCGATCTGGAGGCTGGAGCCGAGCGAGACAGCCATGCTCAGTTCCATCTTGTTCTTGTAGGCCGTCTGGACCGCCACCGCGTGCTCCGCGACGTTGCCCACCAGCGGCACGACGATGATCCCGATGAAGAACTCGGACATGCCGATGGTCTTGACCGTCTCCCCGACCGCGCCGACGAGCACCTCGCTCAACACCGCGATCAGCACGGTGGCGCCCAGCAGCACGAGCGTCGCCGTGCGGGTGGACCACGTGCTGTGCGCCTCGGCTTCGACTTCCAGGCCCAGCGCTGGCTCAGAACTGGTGAACCGGAACGCAAAGAGAAGCCCCAGCGCGTAGATGGCGAGCATGACGATGGCCGTGCCCAGGCTCAGGCTCTCGACCGGACCGGTTGTCTCGGTGTGTGCGAAGAAGAAAAGCGAGGGAATCATCAGCGCGACCACCGCCAGGATCAGTTGCGTCGCGTTGACGCCGGCCTGGGTGCGCTCGAACCGCTGCACGCCGTTCTTCAAGCCCCCCAGCAGGACGCTGAAGCCCATGACCAACAGCACATTGCCGATGATCGAACCAGTGATCGAGGCTTTCACCAGGTCCAACAGCCCGGCGCGGATGGCGAACAGGGTGATGATCAGCTCCGCGGCATTGCCCAGGGTCGCGTTGAGCAGCCCGCCCAATCGCGGCCCGGTGTGCGCGGCCAATTCTTCGGTTGCGCGGCCCATCAGGCCGGCCGCGGGGATCACGCTCAGCGCCGCGGCCAGGAAGACGAGGACCGGCGACCAATGGAGCAATTCCCCGGCAATTGCAACGGGCACAAAGATGAAGAGCAGATTCAGGTACTTCAAGACAGGCCACTCCTTTCGAGGATCGCTTGATGCGCATCTCGGGCCATGCGCGTCATCCACTCCCACGGCGTTTCCGGCCCCAACATGCCTGTGCCATCCGTGAAGAGGCTGGCCGGCGCGCAGGATGGCACCAGGAGATTGAGCGCGCGCGGGAGCACTTCGATGACGATTGGGGTGTTGCCGGCCGCATCGCCGTCTACATGCACCGGCAGCGGCCGGTAGGTACGCACCTCCACGCGGCGCGCCTGGTAGATCTCCACCTTCGGATCTTGGATGTGCAGGCCCACGAGCACGCGCAGCGTGTGCAGCGCGGTGCGCAGCGGGCTGTTGCCCTGAAAACAGAAGACGTCCAATAGCCCATCATCGAGCACCGCCGCGGGCGCCATTTTGACGAACACGCCGTAGAGCTGGATATTGTTGGCGACGAGCATCACCATGCGGCGGCTGATCCGGCGGCCATCCACACGCACGACCGCGCCGGTGCCGGCATAGTGCTGCAACGTGAGGAAGCCCGCGGCAAGAAACGCAATGATCCCGAAGCGCTTCTTCTGCTTGGCCTCCTGCTCGACCGCGATGTTGACCTGCGCATCGAAGCCGACGCCGCTCCAACAAAGGAAATGGCGGTTCATCCCATGCCCTTTGATCCAGCCGACGTCCACCCGTCGTATCTGTCCGTCGAGCAGCAGGCGTGCGGCCTCCAGGATGGGCCGCGCGTACAACCCGCCCGGGACCGGCATGTTCAACTGGCGCGCAAAGACGTTGCCGGTGCCGCCGGGCAGCACCGCCAGGGCGGTCGCCGTCCCCACCAGCCCATCCACCACTTGCGCGATGGTCCCGTCGCCGCCGGCCGCAAACACCAGATCAATGCCCTGCGCGGCTGCTTCGCGCGCATAGGTCGTGGCATCGCCCGCGCCGCGCGTCTCCTTGATGGCGACTACGTCACAGCCCTTGCCGGCCAAAAACTCGGCCGTCTGCTGCACTTCTTCGAGGTGCGCCCATTGTCCGGCCGCCGGGTTGTGGATGAGGGTGATTCTCATATAAATTGCGCCAGCACTTGATCGGCGGCGGAGTAGGGATCTATCGCCCGCTGCACGATCGCCGCGGCCAGCTCGGCGAGACGGTCTGCCGGCAAACGCGCGCGCAAGCGCGCCATCAGCCGATCAGCCAGGATATGCTCCAATTCAGCGGCCGCGTGGGCCGTCTCGCGTCGCACCCAGCCCCCCATGTCATGCAGATGGCCGGCGTGAACCTCGACCCACGCGCGCAGCGCCTCCACGCCCTCGCCGCGCGGGGCCACCGTTTGGCAAATCGGCGGCAGCCACCCCCCATCGCCCTGCGGCCCCGGCGCGGGATGATAGCCCGGATGGCCGCCCCCTTCGCGCTGCGCGGCGGGCGGCTGTCCTGCGCCTGGCGCGAGCCGGTGATGGCCCGTCGGAGCGGGCGCCAGGCCCTGCATCATCTGCAACGCCATCACAGTGCGGTCGGCGCCCTCGCGGTCGGCCTTGTTGACGGCGAAGATGTCGGCGATCTCCAGCACGCCGGCCTTGATCGCCTGCACCTCATCGCCCAGGCCGGGGGCTTCGACAACGATGGTCGTGTGCGCCGCGCCGGCGATCTCGACCTCGGCTTGACCCACGCCGACCGTTTCCACGAGGATGCGTTCGAACCCGGCCGCATCGAGCACAGAGATCACATCGGCGGTGGCGTGCGCCAGCCCGCCCAGGTTGCCGCGCGTCGCCATGCTGCGGATGAAGATGCCGGGATCGCCCGCCAGATCGCGCATCCGCACGCGGTCGCCCAGCAGCGCGCCGCCGGAAAAGGGGCTGGTGGGGTCCAC
>CAZYHE010000042.1:0-14561 GCA_964647225.1 uncultured Anaerolineales bacterium | reverse complement strand
CGCCGCTTCACGCACCCGCGACGATCAGCGCAAAATACGTCACCACCGGAAACACAAACAACAGGCTATCAATCCGGTCGAGCGCGCCGCCGTGGCCGGGGAGGAGCTGGCTGCTGTCTTTGACGTTCGCCAGGCGCTTGAAGAGCGATTCGGCCAGGTCGCCGAACGGCGCGGCGACTGCGACCAGCGCGCCCAGGAGCAAGCCTTGCCACCACGGCAGCGCCAGCACGCCCACGCCGAGCGCCACGCCCGCGACCAGCGCGCCCGCCACGCCGCCGGCCAGCCCTTCCCACGTCTTTTTGGGGCTGATGCGCGGCCACCACAGATGCTTGCCGAGCGACCGGCCCACGAAATAGGCCATCGTGTCGCACGTCCACGTGATGACGAACGCCGAGCCGGCCCAGAGGAAGCCATTCGACCGTTGGCGCAACGCCACCAGGTAGCTGATGGTGATTCCCAGGTAGAGGGCGCTGGCGACCGTGATACCCCAATCGGCCGTCGGATGTTCACCTCTGTTGAAGAGCGCCCAGATGAGCGAGAAGATGATGAGGGCCGCCAGGAGGGGCCGCAATAGATCGTATTGGCCGGGGGAGATAGTGTGGAGATAGGCTTCGGAGATGGCGCCGACGACGAAGAAAAGTCCCAGGGTGCGATCCACCGAGAGCAACTTGCGGCGGAGGAGGGCCGCCATCTCCCGCCAGGCCAGCACCCCGGCGCCCAGCACCCCCAACAGCCAGGGGACGCCGCCCAGATAAAGCAGGCCGATCACAAGCGGGATCAGGATGAGGGCCGTGATCACGCGTGTGCGAAGCATGGCGGAGGCCTCTCTCAGTCGCAGACCGGTCGCGGGTGACCGGCCATCATTCAGCCTTCAACCGGCGCCACTTTGCCGAAACGGCGATCGCGCCGGCTGAATTCCTGAAGCGCCGTAGCCAACTCGTTCTCGTCGAAGTCGGGCCAAAAAATCGGCGTCGCGTAGTACTCGGCATAGGCCGCCTGCCAGATCAGGAAATTGCTGAGCCGATAGTCACCGCCGGTGCGAATGACCAGATCTACATCGGGCAGGCCGCCGGTGTAGAGATACTGCGACACGATCTCCTCGGTCACGGCTTCCGGCGCATGGCCGTCGCGCATGATGTGGCGCAGCGCGTCCACGATCTCCGCGCGGCCGCCATAGTTGAAGGCGACGTTCAGGATGATGCGGTTATTGTTGCAGGTGAGCGAGACCGCGTGCTGAATCTCGCGCTGGAGGTGCGGAGCGATGCCTTCGAGCCGGCCGCTGTGGCGGATACAGACGCCGTTTTCGTGCAGATCCGCCAGCTCGCGGCGAATCACCTCGCCGAGCAGCCGCATGAGCGCGCTGACTTCGGCCGGCGGCCGCGCCCAATTCTCGGTGGAAAAGGCGTAGATCGTGAGGACCTGGATGCCCAACTCGGTCGCGCCGCGCAGCACGCGCCGGATGTTATCGGTGCCGGCCCGGTGACCGGCGACCCGGGGCAGCCCGCGCGCCTGCGCCCACCGCCCATTGCCATCCATGATGATCCCCACATGGTGTGGCACGCGCGTGATGCCGGGAAAACGCTCCTTGAGCGCGGGTTGCGTGTCAGATGGCATGGTGTCCTCTAGACTTCCATGATCTCCGCTTCTTTGGCTTTGCCGATCTCATCAATCTTCTTCACGTGCTCGTCGGTCAGCTTTTGGGTTGCTTCCTGGCTGTCGTCGAGCTCATCTTCGTCAATCATCTTTTCTTTTTCGAGATCGCGCAGCATATCGTTGGCGTCGCGGCGGATATTCCGCGTGGAAACACGCGCCTCTTCGACGCGCTTATGCACCTGCTTGACTAGGTCGCGCCGCCGTTCCTCGGTCAATTGCGGCACGATGAGGCGAATGACCTGACCGTCGTTCGACGGCGTCATGCCCAAATCGGATTTCAAGATGGCTTTTTCGATAATGCCGATGGTGTTCCGATCCCAGGGACGGATGACGAGCAGGCGCGGTTCCGGGACTGTGGCGCCGGCGAGCTGGATCAGCGGGGTCGCCATGCCGTAGTAGTCCACCTGGATGCGCTCGACCAGGGCCGGCGACGCCCGGCCCGTGCGAATGGTGCGCAAGTCGGTCTGGAGTGACTCAACGGTCTTTTCCATCCGCTGTTTGGCGTCAACAAGCACTTCTTTCAGCATATCATCATTGGCATCTTTGGGCATCGCGACCTCCGCTACTATGTGAAGAAGTTCTCAGGCAGTCACCAGGGTGCCGACCGGCTGGCCGAGGACCGCCTTTTCCAGGTTGCCCGGTTGCCACAGGTCGAGCACGATGATCGGCATGTCATTGTCCATGCACAGGCTGAACGCCGTGCTGTCCATCACCCCGATGCGCGACACGAGCGCCTGGCTGTAGGACAGCTTGTCATAGCGCACGGCGTCCGGGTAGCGCTTGGGGTCTTTGTCGTATATGCCATCCACCTTGGTCGCCTTGATCAACACCTCGGCGTTGATCTCAACGGCCCGCAGTGCGGCGGCGGTGTCGGTCGTGAAGAAGGGGTTGCCCGTGCCCGCAGCGAGCAGGATCGTGCGCCCCTTCTCCATGTGCCGGATCGCCCGGCCGCGGATGTATGGCTCGGCCACGGCGGTCATCGTGATCGCGGTCATCACACGCGGATCAAGCCCGGCGCGACGCAAAGCATCGGCCAGGGCCAGCGCGTTCATCACCGTCGCCAACATGCCCATGTGATCGGCGGTGGCGCGCTCCATGCCGTGGGCCAGCCCATCTATCCCGCGCCACAGATTTCCTGCGCCGATCACGAGGGCTACTTCCGCGCCCATTTCGCGGAGCCGGCGGATTTGACCGCCGAGCTTGTCGGCTTCGTTCGGGTCAATGCCGTAGCCGTTTTCAGGCGCTAAGGCTTCGCCACCCAGCTTAAGCAAGATGCGACGATAACGAAGCGCGCTCATAGCCGCTCACCCGCCCACTTCGATGCGGGCAAACCGCCGCACGATGATGTTCTCACCGACCTTGGCGACCGCCGCGGTGATCATCTCCTTGATGCGGAGATTCTCATCCTTGATGAAGGCCTGTTCCAGCAGGCAGTTCTCTTCGTAAAACTTGGCGAACTTGCCGGCAATGATCTTGGCGACGATTTCGGGCGGCTTGTTTGAACCAGCGCTCTCGGCTTCATAGGTCTGCTGCTCGCGCGCAACCACCTCGGCCGGGATGTCCTCGATCCGCACCCACTGCGGCCGCGCGGCCACGACCTGCATCGCCAGATCCTTGCACAACGCCTGGAACGCCTCGGTGCGGGCCACGAAATCGGTCTCGCAGTTGACCTCGACCAGCGCGGCGACCTTGCTGCCCGTGTGAATGTAGTGGCCGACCAAGCCTTCCTTCGCATCGCGGGTGGCCTTCTTGGCGGCAGCCGCCAGGCCCTTCTCGCGCAACATTTCGGCCGCCCGGTTGAAATCGCCGCCCGCCGCTTCGAGTGTCTTCCGGCAATCCAGAACACCGGCCCCGGTCAATTGGCGCAGGTCCTTCACCATTTGTGCTGTGATTTCCACGACAAAACTCCTTGTAAGTGGTCAGGGATCAGGAGTCAGGGGACAGGAGGTCGTTCCTGATCCCTGTCGCCTGATTCCTGACTCCTATTTGTTCTCTGCTTCCGCTTCGCTGATGCCCCGCGCCAACCGTGCCAGGATGGATGGCCCCAGGAACTCGTCCGCGCTCGTGCTGTCGCCTTCGCTGCCCGGCTCAGGCTTCTCCGCGTCCATAGATGGTTCCGGCTCGTACGCCTGCGGCTGGGCGGCGCTACGATCGGCCTCATCCACCGCCCGCATTTGCAGGCCTTCCACCACTGCATCCGCCATCTTGCCGGCCATCAGTTTGATCGCCCGGATCGCATCATCGTTGGACGGGATCGGGTAATCAATCGGGTCGGGATCGCAGTTGGTGTCCACCATCGCCATAATGGGGATATGGAGCTTGTTGGCCTCGTCAACCCCCAACGACTCGCGCTGCACATCCACGATGAACAGCGCGTCGGGCACGTGGCCCATGTTGCGCAGGCCGCCAATGCGCGTCTCCAGGCGGGCCAACTCATTCCGCAGCAACAGCGCTTCCTTCTTGGGCAGGCGATCCAACTCACCGCGCGTCGAGCGGCGCTCAAGGTCAACCATGTATTCGACCCGGGCGCGGATCGTGCGGAAGTTGGTCAGCGTGCCGCCCAGCCACCGCTCGATGACATACGGCATCCCGCAGCGTTCGGCTTCCGCCTTGATCGTCTCCTGCGCCTGCTTCTTGGTGCCCACGAAAAGCACCAGCCCGCCCTCACGCACGATATCGCGGATCGTGCTGTAGGCGGTGTTGACCTGCCGCATCGTCTGTTGCAGATCAATGATGTGAATACCGTTGCGCTCGGTGAAGATGAAGGTGCGCATCTTCGGGTGCCAGCGGCGGGTGCGATGTCCGAAGTGGACACCGGCTTCCAACAACGACTTCATCGAAATGACGGACACAGTACAGTTCTCCTTCCGTTGTAACTTCCGCGCTGCAAACCGCTGGGACCCCGCGTGCCGCCTCGGGACAGTCGCAAGGCACGGCCAGTTTCCATGCAGGCGTGTAGAATATGGGCTTCAGCCCGACGGGGCAGTATAGCATAATGAACAGGTTCGGGCAAGTTGTGGGGGCGCGCACTGTGTGATAGAATAGCCGCGTACTTCGTCAACAGATCCTCAGAGGAGCGATATCATGATCTCACAAGAACTGCTGGCTATTCTGCGCTGCCCCGCCTGTGTCTCTGGCCCCACACGCCGTCCCGGCGCCGATCCGGGCCGGCTGGAGCTGATCAAAGACACGTGGTTGGTGTGCCAGGAGCCGGGCTGCGGACGCAAATACCCGATCGCCGACGATATTCCGGTGATGCTGATTGACACCGGCGACAAATGGGTGCAGACCGCCGTGGCCGACCTGCCGGTACCGCCGGTGGTGTGACAGGGTGGCACGGTGAACAGGTGACATGGTGAACGGGTGGCAAGGTGACACGGTGACATGCCCGCAGAGATCACCTTGTCACCTTGTCACCCTGTCATCTTGTCACCCAACCGTCGCGCGCTGGCGCACGTCCTCTCGTTCCAACGGCCGCTGTTTGACCACGCGAAACAGGTCGAAGTCCTTGGCCACACTCGTGTCGGGAAAGATCGAGGTCGCTTCCTCCAGGATTTGCCGGCCGGCGTAGCGCCGGGAAACATGGTGGAGCACCAGATGCTTGACGCCGGCCTCGCGGGCCAGCCAGGCGCCCTGACCCGCGGTCAGGTGTCCGAACGATGCGGCGGTCGCTTGTTCTTCGGCGGTGTAGGTCGCCTCGATCGCCAGCAGATCGGCCCCGGCGACCTCCGCCACCAGGTCATCCACCCGGCCGGCGTCGCCGATGAAGGCCAACCGGGCGCCGGCGCTGGCCGGCCCCAACACCTCATCCGGGTGGATCACGCGGCCATCGGGCAGGGTGACGGGCTGCCCGGCCACCAGATCGCGGCGGATCGGCCCAACCGGGACCCCCAACGCCTCCGCCTTATCGGCCAGGAAGGGCCGGCGCTCCTTTTCTTCGAAGCTGAACCCGAACGCCTCGGTCCCCCGATGATCCACCGAGAACACACGCAGCCGGAACATATCATCCTCGATCAGCACGCCGGGCGCGATCGGGTGATAGCCCATGCGGATGCGCGCCTCGCCTGCGCCAAAGACCACCCGCATCAACTCGCGCACGCGTTGCAACGCCCAGACCCCGCCGTAGATCTCCATCTCCTCGATGGCTTCCCACCGCCCGAAGGTCGAAGCCAGCCCGCCCAAGCCCAGGATGTGATCGAGGTGGCCGTGGGTCAACAGAATCCGGTCGAGGCGCTTGAAGCCGACACCGCTCCGCAAAATCTGGCGCTGCGTGCCCTCGCCGCAGTCAATCAGGAAGCGATACTCGCGGTGCAAAAGCAAGGCCGCCGGCAATCCGCGCTGGGTCGAAGGCGCCGACGCCGACGTGCCGAGGAAAATCAACTCGAACATAACAACCTCGTTCCAGAAGCGCGGCGAAACACACAGCATCAATCACCGCATCAGCCAGCGCTCCAACACGGGGCTGAGGCGCGCAATGGTCTCGGCGCCGATCACCGCGATCACGGTCGCCTTCGTGACGTTGCCGGCCCAACATACGGCGAAAAAGCGCTGCACCGGGATGCGCAATACGCCGGAGACCATCCCCGCGACATCGAAGAACGGGTTCGGGATGGCCGCCATGACGAAAAGCACCCACAGCCCGTATCGGTGCATCCAACGTTGGATGCGCTGGCAGGTCGGGTTGTTCTCGACCAGCCCTTGCCCGCCATACCCCGCCAGATAGCCGGTCAACTCACCGGTAGCGGCGCCGGTGCCCATAACCAGGCCGACCAGCCACGGGTTCAGGGTCGCGCCGGCCGCAAACGCCAGGGCCAGCCCCGGCATCGGCAGGACGACCGTCGCGCTGCTGAAGAAGTTGACCAGAAACAGGCCGGGATAGCCCAACGCACCCAGGCTGGCCAACTTGTCACGAAAGAGGATGATCGTGCCGGAGATCAACAAGGCCACGAGCAACGCCGCCAGGCGACGTCGGGCCGACCAAAGACGAAGGACGAAAGACGGCGGCCCTGGAGCCTCCGCCTCTCGTCCTTCGCCGGGGATCTCATGTCCCTCGACTAACTGCACCGCAACCCCTTACTGCGCGGCGATCGTCACCGAGATCAGCACATCGCCCTGCTCAATAGCGTTGACGACATCCTGCCCTTTGCTCACGTGGCCGAAGACACTGTGCTTGCCATCGAGCCACGAGGTCGGGACATGCGTGATGAAGAACTGGCTGCCGTTGGTGCCCGGGCCGGCGTTCGCCATGGAGAGCACGCCGGGCTTGTCGTGCTTCAGCTTGGGATCGAACTCATCCTTGAAGGTGTAGCCCGGCCCACCGCGTCCCGTGCCGGTCGGATCGCCGCCCTGGACCATGAAATCCTTGATGACCCGATGGAACGACGTGCCATCGTAGTAATGATCCTCGGCCAGGCAGACGAAATTGTTGACCGTGCGCGGGGCCTGGGCAGCGTACAGCGCGAGAACGATGATCCCGCGGTTGGTTTCCAACGTTGCGGTGTATTGTTTCTTCAGGTCAATCTTCAGATCAAACGGTTTGCTGTAACGTGATGGCATCGAATTCCTCTGGCTACTTTTCTACGACCGTGATACTGGTCAACGTATCACTCATCGTCAGCTTGGCGGCGATCTCCAGGCCGCTGGTCACCTTGCCCAGGATGCTGAGCGGCGTCTCATTCTCCTCGACCGCGGCGAAGGAGATGAAGAACTGGCTGCCACTGGCCAGCACGTCGCCAGTGACCTGATCGAACGTCGGATAGAGCGCGACCGTGCCGGTGATCACCGGCGAGCCTTGCGGGCCAACTTCCGGCTCAAGCCCATACCCGACATCGCTATCGGGCCGGTTGGCCGGAGAACCCGTCACCAAGTACAGGTCGGGCTGGGTGAAGGCGACCGGCATTCCATCGTAGAAGCCCAGGTTGGCGAGCGTCACAAAGTTGTAGACTGCCTTCGGCGCGTCTTTCGGATTCAACGCGATGACCACATCGCCCTTCGGCGTCTTGATCGTCGCCTGGTAGGCGGCCGGCGGCTTCGCCGGGACTTCCGGCGCAGCGTTGTAGAATCCTTCACGCTGTTCGAGGGGCAGCTTTGCCAACGGGCGGCCCGACTCAGACTTCGGCGCCTTCGGGAGCGGGGTCGGCATGGGGGTCGGCAGCTGCGACGCGGCGGCTTCCTTGACATCAATCCGTTGGATCTTGTCGCCGATGGCGATCTTGTCCACGATCTCCATGCCCGAGATCACCTGGCCGAAAACGCTGTACTGATTATCGAGGAACGGTGTTTCTTGCAGCGTGATGTAGAACTGGCTGCCGCTGGACCGCCGCTCCGGGTTGACCTGATCACCCGTGCGCGCCCACGCCAACGCGCCGCGCGGATGCAGATGCTTGATCTCCGCGGGGATGGTGTAGCCCGGCCCGCCGGTGCCATCGCCGCTCGGATCGCCGCCCTGCACGACGAACCCCGGCTCGACGCGGTGGAAGGTCAGGCCATCGTAGTAGCCGTTCTTCGCGAGGGTAACGAAGTTATTGACGCCCTGGGGCGCATCGGGATACAACTCGATGACGATATTGCCCTTGTCGGTGACAACCGTCGCCTGGTAGATGACGCCCGACTTGATCCAGGTCGGCGCGGGAGCGCCGAAACGCTCATTGCGCTCGGCCGGCGCCACTTTGGCGAGCGGGCGGCTCTCATCTACCAACGCCGGAACCGCGGGGCGGGCGGCGGGGGCCGCGGCGGCCGGTTTAGCTACTGCGGCCACGGTCGGTGCGCTGGTGGGCGCGCTCACCGGTACGGCCGTCGCGGGCGCGGCAGGCGCCGTGGGCGGCATACAAGCGGCGGTCATCAGAACGATCAGGCTCAAGATAACCAGGACAGTGTAAACATGCTTGTTCAAGAGATGCTCCTATCTGTATGTTAGCAATCAGACTACCTATCTTAGCGGCACTTTCTCAAGACGCCAAATCCCAACCATGCCGAAAAGCGCCATCAGCAGGCCGACGATGTAACCCTCGGTCGCATTGGCCTGGGTGACAAACGTTGCCACCACCCCACAGGCGCCGCCGATCAAATAACAGATCAGCACCGCCTCGCGCGGGCTGCCGGTCAGGCGCGCCAGGCGGAAGTTGAGGTGATCTTTGCCCGGCGTCGTCAGCGGGTTGACCCCCCGGCGCAGACGCGAAATGGTCACCAGGGTCGTATCGAAGATGGGCACCGCCAGCACCAGCACGGGAACCATCCAGGTGACAAACACCGAGTTGGCCGGGAAGCGCAGCTTGATGCCCACCGCCGCCAGCACAAACCCCAGGAAGAGGCTGCCGGTGTCCCCCATGAAGATGCGCGCCGGGTTGAAGTTGTAGAACAAAAAGCCGATGCACGCGCCCAGGAGGGCCGCGGCCAGCGCGCCCACGAGATATTGCCGGGTGAGGGAAGCGAACAGGAGGAAGAAGCCCGCCGCGATGCCGGCCACGCCCGCGCTCAGGCCATCCATGTTGTCCAGAAAATTCACCGCGTTGGTGATGCCCACCACCCACACCAGGGTGATGGCAATGTTCAGCCACGCCCAGGGGGTCACGATGACCTGCACATCGGTCAGGACCAAAATCAGCGCGGCGGCGAACTGCCCCGCCAGTTTGATCGCCGGGCCGAGCGCGCGGCGGTCATCCCAGAACCCCAGCAGGGAGACCAGGCTGGCGCCGAGCAGAATCCCCGCGACTTGGCCGATGTAGAAGCGATCCCCGAATACGATGAGCGACACCACAAAGGCCAGATAGATCGCTGCGCCCCCCAGCAGCGGAGTCGGGGTGGTATGCTGCTTGCGGGCCGCGGGCTGATCAATCATGCCCAGGCGGTAGGCCAGCCGGCGCACCAACGGGATCACCGCCACAGCCAAAAAGAGCGCGCTGCCCAGGATCAAGAGATAGGTGATCATCCGCCAGACCTCTTTTGCAGCTCGGCAATCAACGCATCAATCGTCGGGCGTTCAGCCTCCGATGCATAGGTCAGGGCGGTGCGGGCCAGCTGCAGGGCTTCGGGGATCCGGCCGGCGTCCCGTTGCACGAGCGCCAGGTTGCGGTAGGTCAGATGTAACTGCGAGCGGATGCCGGGCAGGCTGCCTTGCAGGGCATCCCGGCGCTGGGTGGCGGTCGGCAACAGGCTACCGTAACCGCCCAGCCGACTCACCAACGCATTGAGGTCATTGAGCTGCTGTTGGGTGGCGACCAGACTCGCCTCCTGCAACTCCGCCATCCGCTTGAATGCGACCAGCGCGCCCTCGTTGTCGCCCGTCTGCGCGCTGTAGACCCCGACTGCGCTCAAGATGCCGGGATCGGCGCCGGCCAGGTCAACACCCTTGCGATAGGCTTCGAGCGCGCCGGCCTTATCTCCCAGGGTCGCCAACATGTCACCCCGGATGATGAACGTTTGGTAGTAGATCGGATCGAGGGTTTCCGAATGCTTCAGTGTCGCCAGCGCAGCATCCGTGTCGCCCATGATGAACTGGGTCGTTGCCAATTCATTCCACAACTGCGCATTCTGCGGGCTGAGCGAGGTGGCCTGCCGGTAGTAGGTCAGCGATTGGTTCAGCCGGGCGAAATTGACGCCCTTCGCCTGGGTGGTCGCGAGCTGGCGCAACAACGCATTCGTCGGCGCATCGTTCGGCCCCAACGCATCGGTAAAGGCCCAGGAGCGGTTATGTCGCGCCAGGTTTGCGCTGTGATCGGTATTGTACGGGTTGAGCCGCTGCGCGCCGCTGAGCGCGGCGTAGCTGGCCCGCATCAAATCCTCGCGATTGCGCGCCCGCACACCGCGCTCGATGACACTGAGCAGCTCCGTTTGCGAGAGCTTGGTGGTATCGGTCGGCAGGATGGCGTTCCCGACCGGCTGGCCGGCCGCCAGTTGCAGCAACGCCCGACCCAGGAATAGATAGTAGAAGTCCTCCGCCGGTTCGAGCTTGGCGGCTTCGCCATGCAACACAACGGCCCCATCCCACGCCCCCGCGCCTTCGTAAGCCAACCCCTGCTTGTAATACGTGTCCGCCTGGACGGTCTTGATGTTGACGTTGACGATCACCACCAACGCGACGATCGCGGCGCCCGCGCCCGCCACCAGCGGGATGGCCGGCAGATCCTGGCTGAAGCGCGCGGGACGCGGACGCGTGTCGCCCGCCCAAATGGCCGCCCCGACGAACAGCATCCCCATGAACAGCACGATGTCGAACACCAGGATGTGGCTGGCGACGTGGCTGAAGACGGCCAACCCACTGAAACCCTGGACAGATAACCGGCCGGCGTGGAACAACCCATAGACCAGCCAGACGCCGACTACCACCCCGGCATAAACCGCCGCACGCTTCGCGGCCGCCCACGCCGCATCGCGCCGGGCCGGCGCAATCTGCAAGTGCTCGGCCAACGCCAGCAAGCCACCGACGAGCCAGGTGAAGACCATCAACATCAACAGCATGGGCGACTGCACGATCCGGAAGGTCGTGTTGTCAATCCGCGTGGTGAAGGCATTCCAGAGGATGTTGGACGCGCCCTGCGCGCCGGTCTGATTGATCAGATAGTCCCACGTCAGCACAAGCGTGATCAGCGCGCCGATGCCCGCGTAGGGCAGGAAGGTCAACACGGGGGATCGCGGCCGGCTGGCTGGCTGAGGCGCAGGTCGGGCGACGCCAGCCGCGCGCTCCGCCGGCCGCCGGGTTGTAGATGGCGCAGCGGACTTGCCGGCCGGCGTCTGCGTTTTGGCGCGGCTCTTGGATCGGGCGACGGATGCTGAGGCGCCTGCGGTGGTCGCGACGACCGGCGCAGGTGTCTCGGGTTTGCGCGCCGGCCCGACAGTTTCGCCGACCTGAACCGCTTCGGCCGCCGACGGTTCGCCGGCCACGTTCACCCAACCCAGCCCGACCGCCACCAGGACGCCCGCCAGCGCCCAGAAAGTGGTCAGCGTCGAGGCGATGGCGATGCCGAAGTGGATCTCCACAAAGTGCGCGATGACCGCGGCGAAGAGCGCCAGAATCAAGAGCTGGCGGCGCCCGCCGCCGCTTGTCCCGTCCGCCGGCGCAGTGGCCGCCGGCGGCGTCAGCAAGAGGTCCACCGTCACGTAGAAAACCAAACCGATGATCAACCCGGCAGGCAAGCCGATGCCGGCCAGGCGCAAGCTCCCGTCGGCCAGCACCGGCACGATCACCCCCAAGAGCGCGCCGCCGCCGAGAAACCCGAGGAATAAATTCCGCTGGCGACGCCCTGCCATCAAGCCGAGCCAGCGCAGTGAGTAATAAAAGATACTGATGTACACCCACAACTGCACGCCGAAGCCGATGAGGCCGGTGCGCACCAGGGTGTCAAAGGTTTCGTTGTGGGAACGGTCGGGGGAGGCGTTGCGCGCCTCGTAATGCGCCAGGTCGGGCGGATAGAAGCGGTTGTAGGCCACCCACATGGATTCCGGCCCATAACCGACCAGGGGGCGAATGAGATTCCAAGTGTCGGGCGTCCCATCCGGTTACTGAATCGGGGAGTGGGGCTTCAACATCATATCCACCACCCCGCCCCAGATCAACACACGCACCGCGTTCGTGCCTTCGGTCGTGCTCGCCAGCGTACCCAGCCGGCCGATGAAACGTGTCTGGCGGAGACCGGCGAAGGGGCTGTTGGGCAGGTTGAAAACCACCAGGAACGCCGCCCCGGCGATGGTCAGCGCGATGATGCCCAACCAGACCGGACGTATCGCTTTGGTCAGCCAGCGCGGGGCGCGCGGCCGGCCGACAGCCCAGCGGCCGAGCAGCAGCACACCAAGCAAGCCGAATACATAGAGACCGGCTGCCAGGCCAAGCCAGGGGCCGCGGCTCTGCGTGAAAACAATCGCGATGAGCTGCACGGCCAGGATGAAGAGATAGGCGCCGGCCCGCAGCGCGTCGCCCGTCGTGCCTTTCTCCTCGTTGAGCAGCGACGCCACGCTATCAATCAACCGTTCGAGGGTCAGGAACAGCGCCATGATCAGGTAGGCGGCGACGAAGATCGCGTTCCCCATGTTGGCGGCCACGCGCTCCTTGACATCCCCGCCCCACGGCAGCGCATCCAGGCCGTAATGCTGGATGATGCCGTAGATGGCGATCGGCAGGCTGGTCAGGATCACCGCGTGCAGGAGGCGGTTGAGTTGGATGCGTGACCGCAGATGGGTCGCGACCATGAAGAAGATGAGCACGTAGCTGATAAACGTATACGTGCCTTGCATACGTACATAGGAACCAAAGAAACTGATGGCCGGAACCACCGATAACGCGGTGCTGACCAGGTACGCGCCGACCAGGATCAAGGCGGGCAAAACCAGCGGGGTGCGCCGGATCACCCCCCAGAACGTGGCGGGCGCGCCGTCGGGGCCGAGCCTGGCCCGACCGCGCAGCCCCGTGTCCAACAATTGCACGATCCAGACCACCGCCATCACCAGGGCGATGGAACGCAAGAGATGGAGCTTGTCTGGCTCAAAAACGCGATTGGAAAAGGTATTGAAAAAGAGCGGGGTCACGATCAGCGCGGCCAACCACCCGGCCTCGATAAACGCATCACAGATGCGGCTGAGTCTTGTTTCCATGATTTGTTCGTCTCACAGAGCAAATTCGCGCGTACAGCCCCGACCGGGCACGCCTCGCGTGGCGCAATATCATATATTACTGCATCTTGACCGAAAAAGCCAATTCAGACGCCCGTCTCAGACCCCAAAGAACAGTTTCCATCGTAGCGCTCAGAGCAAAGCCTGGTAAGTGGACAACATCCGCTCGACCATCACAGATTGGCTGAACTCGGCGGCCACGCGTGCCTGCGCGGCCGCGGCCATGATTGACATCCGCGGCGGGTCGGCCAGCAGCTCGCGGATCGCGGCGGCCAGGGCCGCGGGATCACGCGGGGGGACGACGCGTCCCGTGACGCCATCCTGATTGACGTAGGAGGTGCCGGTGCCCAGTTCGGTACACACCACAGGCACGCCCGCCGCCATGGCCTCTACCTGCACCAACCCAAAGGCTTCACTCGGATGGCTGGCCGGCAGCACGAATAGATCGGCCAGGTGATAGAGCGCCGGCAGATCGGCATCGGACACTTCCCCCAGCCAGGCGATCCGATCAGCGACGCCGGTCGCCTGCGCCAGCGCCTGCCACTCCGCCGCCATCGGCCCGCTGCCGACCACCAGGAGGCGCCCAGGGATCTCCGGCAGTGCGCGGATCAGGGTATCCAGCCCCTTGTAGTAGCGCAGGCGGCCAACGAATAGCAGGATCGGCGGGGGCTGGGCCGCGTCCGGCTTAAACCGGAAGCGCGCGCGCGCGGCCGCAAGCTCGGCATCTGCCGGGCGCGCCCGAAAACGGGCCAGCGGGATGCCGTAAGGGATCAAGTGGAGCTTCGCCTGGTGGTCGGCCAGATAAACACTGCGGCGCATCGGCGGGCTGCCGACGATGATCGCATCCACGGCTGCCAGCACGCGCCGGAGCAATGGCCGGTAGAAGCGGAGGATGCCGGCCTGGCGCACGATGTCCGAGTGATAGCTGAGCACGGTGGCTTGCCCGCGGCGCAGGAGCCACTGGCTGACCTCGCCGACGGGATAGGGGAAATGCAGGTGGACGATGTCGGGCTGCTGGCGGGATAACTGCCACGGCAACGCCAGGCTCAACGGGGTGGACGCAACCGTCATCAGCCGGCCGGCGCGGATGACCTGCACGGCGTTCTCGACCGCCACGGTGGTGTGCCGTCCGGCCGGATTGGTGACCAGCACCATGACGGCGTGCCCCTGCGCGGCCTGTCCTTCGGCCAGCAGCTTGACATGGTTTTCGATGCCGCCCAGGATGGGGGGGTAGTCTTTGTAGATGTGGAGGATCTTCACCGGCTGCCCAACGCTTGCATAAACTGCTCAACCATCTGGGGCGCGAT
>CAZYHE010000041.1:0-14578 GCA_964647225.1 uncultured Anaerolineales bacterium | reverse complement strand
AGCGACCGCGAGCTGTTGGGGACGGCGCAGATGCTCTACCGCGAGGTGCGCCTGGCGCGGGCGTATTATAGCGCGTTCAGCCCGGTGAAAAACACGCCGCTCGAAGGTGCGACCCCCACCGATCCGCTGCGGGAGCACCGGCTCTACCAGGCCGACTGGCTGCTGCGCTTTTACAACTTCAGCGCCGATGAGTTGCCCTTCGATACCGCGGGTCTGTTGAGCCAGGAGATGGATCCGAAGGCGGCCTGGGCGCAGGCCCACCCCGAACGTTTCCCCATCGAGGTCAACGCGGCTTCGGTGCCCGACCTGCTGCGCGTGCCCGGCATCGGCCCGCACTCGGCGCGCGCCATTGTGCAGGCGCGGCGCCAGACCGCGCTGCGCGAGCTGGGCGATCTGCGCAAGCTGGGCGCCCGCGCCGATCGCGCGGCTTCCTACGTTACGTTGGCGGGGAAACGCCCCCCCTATCAACCTCCGCTGCCCTTCCCCCAATAAAGCTGGTTGGTTTGGCAAGGTCGAAGGCTTGACAGGTTGGCCCGGAACGGGTAACCTATGCTCCAGGCGCTCGATTTTTGGCCTGGGACCTATCATCATGCTTTGGGCGATTCTCTCCGATGTTCATGGCCGCGGCGACCGGCTGGCGCGCGTGATTGCCGACGCGCAGGCCGCCGGCGCGGCGCGCTTCCTATCGCTGGGTGACGTGGGCGGCACAGCCGCGCTCGATCTGCTGGCCGATGTGGACGCGCAATGCGTCTTCGGCAATTGGGAGGCGTCGGGGCTGCGAGGGATGTCTCAGCCTTACCGGGGGATGGTGGGGCGCTGGCACGCGCATTATCGCGCAGATGGTTTGTGGGCCGGTCACGCCAGCCCGGTCTGGCCGGCGGGCCTGGGGATCGCCGGCGTGGTGGATTATCTGCGCCAGCACGATCTGCACTGGCTGGTGCTCTTCCCTTCGTTACAGCATTCCGAGGAGGCGCGTTGGGCGGCCTTGGCTGAGTTGGCGGCCGCGCCGGCGCCCATCTTTTTCCACGGCCACACGCATATCCAGGAGGCATGGCTGTGGCAGCCCGATGCTGCGCCAGCGCGTCTCTCGGGGCCGGCGTTCGTCATCGAGAGTGAGCCGGCCCGCTGCCTGGTGGGGGTCGGCAGCGTCGGGCTGCCGCACGACGGCAGCGGCGCATGTTATGTGTTGTATGATGATGTGGCGCGACGCGTGGAATGGCGGCGGGTGTAGGGGGGCGCCATTCTGATAGGAGGGAGCCATGTTGCACAAACGATTCTGGGGTCTGTCCGTCGCGGCGATCATTCTGATCGTCAGCCTGTTCTGGGCGACGACCGCCTTCGCGGGGGATGGCGTCATCCATGTGGTGCGCCGCGGCGATACCGTGGGCAACCTGGGCTGGCAATACCGGGTCAGCTCGCGGGCCATCGTCGTCGCCAACCGCCTCGCCAACCCCGATCTGATCTATGTCGGGCAGCGGCTCGTCATCCCGGTGCGCGGCGGCCCCACGCCGCAGCCGCCATCGCCCACCCCCTGCCCGTGCGAAGAGATCGTTATCCTCAGCCCGGCGCGCGGGGTCACGATCACCAATCCGGTGACCGTCACCGGGCTGGCGGCCGGGTTCGAGCAGAGCGTCGTCATCGCCGTGCTGGACGGCAGCGCGGGGGAAATCGGCCGGGCCTACGGGGTCATCGAGGGGGAGTATGGGCAGCAGGGGCCGTTCACCACCGCCGTGCCCTTTACGCCACCCGCCAACAGCCAGCCGGGGCGCATCCAGGTGTGGAGCGTCAGCCCGCGCGATGGCGCGATCGAGCATCTCAGCTCGGTCTCGGTGATGGTGCAAGGGTTGGAGTTGGACCCGCTCCTCTCACATCTCGAGCGCGCGGTCGCGGCGAAAGATTATGCGGCGCTCCGCCCGTTGATGACCGATCCGTTCCCGCTCGAGCGTTATCGCGCACAGGCGATCACGCTGACGCCGGCGCAGGCCATCGTCCAGTTGCAGCAGGACTATCTCGGCCCGGGTGCGCCGCGCCTGGATTTCAGCGTGGATGCCCGCGCGCTCCTCGGCGACCGGGTCAAGTTCGCGCCCGATATCCTCCATGTGGTGTATAGCGTGGGTTGGGGGCCGGGCCGAGAGGACGACGCGTTTCTGCTGATCGGGGACGCGGCCGGCCGGGCGCGTTGGGCTGGGATGATCTATGTGCCGCGCGCACTGATTGATTATCGCTGAAACCGCGGTGCCGGTTGGCTATGTCCGATTGCAAAAGCTGTGGTAAAATGCCACCACGGTAGACGTGCGGCGGAGGCCGCCGATACCGTGAGTGGAGGAGCAGGCATGTCTGACGGCGATGCGCTTTATGATGTGCTGTGTTATGGCACGATCAGCCTGGACAACATCACCCGCCTGGATCATCTGCCCAATCCCAGGCGGGATGCGGTGGCGCGTTCTGAATATAATGAGGTTGGCGGCGAAGCGCTGCAAGTGGCGATCCCGCTGGCGATCTGGGGCCTGCGTGTCCTGGTGGCCGGGAATGTGATCGGCACAGATTGGAAGAGCCGATTCATCACCGAGCAGTTGGCGCGCTATCCGGCGATTGACACCCGATATCTCGAGTGCCGTGACGATGTCGTGACGCCGTTTGCACGCGTCCTGGTCACGCCCGATGGCGAGCGGAGCCGCGTCACTTATTGGCATGATGCGACGCCGAAAGTCGCGTTGGATGAAACGATGATGCGCCAGGCGCGGCTCTTGAGCGTGGATGCCTACGGCGGGGCGGAGCGCGAGCAGGCCGCCGCGGTCGCGCGCACGCTTAACAAGCGCATCATCTCGGCCGATGCGATCCATCTGGACTCTCCGCTGGCGAGCCTCAGTGACGCCGTGATCATCTCAAGCATTTGGTTGAAGGTCAACTACCCCGACGTATTCGAATATGATCATGCGCTCGATCTGCAGACCAACGGCGCGGGCGCGATCATCATCACCGACGGGCCGCGGCCGGTGTTGGTGGTTCGAGCCGATGGTTCGGCATTCGGCGTCGAGCCTTATGAGATGGCCCAGGTCTTTGACACCAGCGGCGCCGGCAATCTGTTCAGAGCGGGCCTCATCTATGGCTGGCTGCAAGCGGACTGGCCGTTGGAGCAAAAGGTAAAGTTCGCCTGTGCGGCGGCCGGCCTCTATTGCTGCCGCAGGTGTGGTGACGACCCGCCGCCCAGCCTGGCGGATATTGCCGCGTTGATGCGCACGCAGCCCAGGTAAGTGATTGCATCCTCTTTGTTCCTCCACACCGATCCGAATTTGGAGTCACTGATGCCGCTCCCCACCTATGTCCTGCGCAACGGCGCGCTGGTCTTGCCGGCGCAAGCCAGCATCACCGTCTTCACCCCCGCGATCTACGGCGCTTATGGGGTATACGAATCCATGCAGGTCGTCCGGGGTGTGGTCTTTGCCCAGGCACTCCACCTGCAACGCCTGGCGCAATCGGCCGAGGTTCTGGGCTTGCGTCTGCCCGGCGATCCGGCCACCTTCGACCGCTGGATCGCCGACGTGTTGGCGGCCAACGCGGTCGGCGACGCTACGCTCCGCCTTTTCGTGATCGGAGAGGATGTGGGCAGCGACGCCACGGTGTTCATCTGGCCGCAGCCGCCGCAAGTGTTTCCCCCCAAATTCTATGCCGAGGGCGTGCCGGTGATCACATTCGCGGGCGAGCGGTATCTGCCGCAGGCCAAGTCGCTTAACACGCTCGTGACGTTCCTCGCGCGACGCCAGGCCCAGGCGGTGGGCGCGCACGAGGCGCTGCTCCATCATGCCGGGCGCCTGACCGAAGGCTCGAATAGCAATCTGTTTGCGGTCCTGGATGGCGTGGCCTTGACACCGCCGGCCGAGCAGGTGCTGGCGGGCGTCACCCGCGACCTGCTGATTGCGTTCGCGGGTGAGCGCGGGCTTGCGATCCGGGAAGCGCCCCTGGCCCTGGCCGACCTGCCGCGTTGGGCTGAGTGCTTCATCACGTCCACCAGCCGCCATGTCATGCCGGTGACCTCAGTGGATGGCCGGCCGGTGGGCGATGGCCGGGTCGGGCCGGTGACGCGACGGCTGGCGGCCATCTTCGAGGAGAATTTTGCGCGGCGTCAGGCCGGGTAGCCGCGCCCTTCACGGGTGTTTGGCCGGGTGCAAAGCGGCTCTGTGGGAGTCCGATTGGCAAGTTTGCCTGTGTTCGCGTCCTGTGATACAATTATTTCGCTCCCCGGTGCTGAGACGCAGACAGCCTGCGGTTTGAATCTGCGCGCGAACGGATGAGTGACACGGGCAGCGCCGATTCTTCGGCCGGTAAGCCCATTTCAGGAGTGGCTATGGATCTTCGTCAGTATGGTCAGTTGGCGCGTAAGTGGCTATGGTTGGTTCTGGTATGCACGTTTGTGGCTGCCGGCGCCGCCTACATCGTCAGCAAGAACAGCACCCCGATCTACCAGGCATCCACAAAGTTGTTGGTCAATCAGTCCTCCACCTCCAACCAGGTCAACCTGGCCTACCAGGACATCCTCATGAGTCAGCAGTTGGCTCGCACCTATGCCAACCTCCTGTCGGATCGCCCGGTGGTCGAAGAAACTGCGCGGCGGCTCAATTTGCCAACAGATCAGAAGGCGTTGGCGCGCTTGCAGGGGAGCGTCTCAGTCACGCCCATCCGTGATACGCAGCTCATGGAAGTGCGGGTTGAGGGTGAAAGCCCAGAGTTGATCACGCTGGTCGCCAATACCCTGCCCGAAGTTTTCATCACACAAAACCAGCAACTACAGCTTGGCCGTGTCACAGGCCTGAAGACCAGCCTGGAGACTGAAATCGCCAACGTCCAGGATGATATCGCCCGTACCCAAAACAGTCTGGCAAACGCGACGGATGATGTGCAGCGGCAGCGTTACGAGGCCAGCATGGCCCAATATCGCAGCACTCTTTCTAGCTTGACCAACAACTATCAGCAAATCCGGTTGGCCGAAGCGCAGGCCAGCAACAACCTGGTGGTGGTCAAGCCAGCGGTCGTTCCCCAAACCCCCATCCGGCCGCGCACGATGACCAACGTGCTCCTGGCCGCCGTCGTCGGTGCGATGATCGCAATCGGCGCGGCGTTCCTGATCGAATATCTGGACGATACGGTCAAGTCGCCGGATGATGTGACGCGCGTTTCTGGCCTTTCCACCCTCGGCGCCATCGCTCGTTTGAAAGACGCCGGTGCGGAGCGCCAGTTGATCGCCTGGTTGCAGTCCAAAGCGCCGGAATCCGAAGCCTATCGCACCCTCCGCACGAATATCCAGTTTTCGAGCGTGGACAAACCGATCCGCACCCTCATCGTGACCAGCTCGGGGCCGAGCGAAGGCAAGAGCACGACCTCGGCGAACCTGGCGATCGTGATGGCGCAGACCGGACAGAAGGTGATCCTGGTGGACACCGACTTGCGGCGCCCAGTGCTGCACAAGACCCTCGGCGTGCCCAATAATGCAGGGATCACTACGGCGCTGCTGGCGGGCGACCAGGCGGATATGCGGGACTATCTTCAGCCGACTGAGATTGACAATTTGATGATTATTACCAGCGGCCCCATCCCGCCGAATCCCTCTGAATTGCTCGGCTCTCAACGGATGAAACACGTCATTGATGAGCTTTCCAAGCTGGCTGATATCGTGATCTTCGACACCCCGCCGGTGCTCGTGGTCACTGACGCCGCGGTGTTGGGCCGTCAGGTGGATGGTGTGCTGTTGGTTGCGGACGCGGGCGGCACGCGCGAGCAGGCATTGGCGCATGCGGTGGCGGAACTGCGCAAGACCGGCACGAATGTCCTCGGCGTGGCGATGAACCGGCTGGACAGCCGGAGCCGTGGCTACTATTATTACTATTACTACTATTATTACACGGACGAAAGCGGCAATCGCCGCCGGCGGTCGGAGCCAGACAGCGGGAAGGGGAATGGCCGCGGCCTCCGGCTGAAGCTGCCGTGGCAGCAGAAGGCGGCATAACGTTACTGTCTGCTGATTTTGACTGGTGAGCAGGTCGGTCCGGGCCGGATGTGCAAAAGGCGCATCCGGCCTGATTGTTGTTCTTGCACCCATAGAAACGAGACCCATCGTGCCCCGCACTTTCATCGCTCTTGACCTGGAGACCACCGGCCTGGACAAAGACCGCGACGCGATCATCGAGGTCGGCGCGGTCAAATTCCGGGACGATGCGCCGGTGGATCGGTACAGCACGCTGGTCAATCCCGGCCGGCCCATCCCCTACGAGATCACCCAGCTCACCGGAATCACCGATCGCGACCTGGTCGGCAAGCCGCGTTTCGATCAGGTCGCCGCGGCCATCATGCGTTTCGTCGGGAGCGCGCCGGTCGTCGGTCACAATGTCAGCTTCGACCTGGGTTTCTTGCGTGCCCAGGGGCTGTTGACCGAAAACCTGGGGCTGGATACGTGGGAACTGGCGACGATCCTCGTGCCGGGCCTGCCTGGCTACAGCCTGGGGGTGCTCGCCGAGCGGCTGGGGCTGGGCATGGCGGGCCAACACCGCGCGCTGACGGATGCCGAGCGGTCCGGCCTGCTTTTCGTGCGGCTGACTGAATTGGCCGCCCGGCTGCCGCGCGCGGTTCTGATGGAGATCAACCGGCTGGCGCGGGAGAGCTTCTGGCCCCTGGCCGATGTCTTCCGCGACGCAGCGGCGGCGGCGGGGGTCACACGCGGCGCGGCGGGGCCGCTCGGTCTGGAGCAACTTGCACCGAACAGCCCGCTCCTGCAGCCGGCGCGCCTCCTGGAGCCACTCTCACCGCAGGATCCGCTGGAGCCGATTGCCGCGGATGATCTGGCGGCCATGCTGCGGCCGGGCGGCGCGTTCAGCCGGGCCTTCGCCGGGTTCGAGTTTCGGCCGCCCCAGGTGCATATGCTCGAATCGGTGGCGCAGGCCTTCAACCAGGCGCACCACTTGATGGCCGAGGCCGGCACCGGCACCGGCAAATCGGTCGCCTACCTGATGCCGGCGATCGCCTATGCGGTCAAGAACGGCACGCGGGTCGTGGTCAGCACCAACACGATCAACCTCCAGGATCAGCTTTTCAAGAAGGACCTGCCCGACCTCCAGCAGATCTTGGGGGATGCCTGGGGCGTCGAGACGCCGTTCCGTGCGGCGCTGTTGAAAGGGCGCAGCAACTATCTGTGCCCGCGGCGTTTCGCGGCGTTGAAGGCGCGGTCTGGCCTGAGCGATGAAGAGCTGCGCATGATCGCGCGCGTGCTGGTCTGGCTGCCGACGACGACCACCGGCGACCAGGGGGAACTCGCGCTGCCGCAGCCGGCCGATCGCTTCGTCTGGAGCCAGATTTCGGCGGAGAACGAGGGCTGCTCGCTGGATCGCTGCCAGCGGGAGATGGGCGGCCGCTGCTTCTTTTACCGGGCGCGCAAACAGGCCGAGGCCGCGCACGTCATCGTCGTCAACCACGCGCTGCTGATGGCCGATGCGGCCACCGAGAATCGGGTCCTGCCGGAGTATCACCATCTGATCGTGGATGAGGCGCATCACCTGGAGGACGCTGTCACCGATCAGCTCAGCTTCCGGGCCGACAGCGGCATGGTGAGCCAACTGTTTGGCGCGATCCACCCGCGCGGCGGCCGGTCAGCCCAGGGCGCGGCCCGCGCCTCTGGCTTGTTGGCCGACGTTGACGAGATGATCCGCAACCGGCAGGTGCCTGCACAACTGACCGCGGTCATCCGCGATCACATCCTGCGTATCCAGGCCGACTGTGACGGCGTCCACCTGCGCCTGGAGGATTTCTGGCAGGTGATGGATGAACTCGTGCAGGCGTTTCGGCCCCAGGCCGACAACAGCGATTACGATCTGCGCATCCGCATCACCGACGCGATCCGCGCCCAGCCGACGTGGGTCGAGGTGGAGGTGTCGTGGGAGAACGCCGGCATCACCTGGCAGACGTTGCTCAAGCGGCTGGCGGCGCTGCGCGAAGGGCTGGCCGACCTGGTCAAGGGCGGCCTCGCGCCGGAGGGGGTAGACGCCTTGATCGAGGGGCTGGACGCGGCCAACGGTCGGCTGACCGAGATGCACACCCAGATGGAAGCCTGGGTGATGAAGCCGGCCCAGAATGGCGTCTATTGGGTGGAGGCGGGGGCCAATCCCGGCCGCAACCGTCGAGTTACGCTGCGCTCGGCGCCCCTGCACATCGGCCCGTTGGTCCAGGAGCACATCTTGTTCCGCAACGAGACGGTGATCCTGACTTCGGCCACCCTGCGCACCGCCGGCAGCTTCGAGTACATCCGTGACCGGCTCTACGCCCAGGAGGCCGACACCGTCATGGTCGGCTCGCCTTTCGATTATAAGGCGAGCACCCTGCTCTACCTGCCCAGCGACTTGCCCGAACCGAACGCGCCGGGCTTTCAGGCCATCGTCGAGCAGGCGTTGGTCGGCCTGGCGAAGGCGCTCGGCGGCCGTACGCTGGCGCTCTTCACGGCCTACGCCCAGTTGCGCCGCACCGCCCAGGCCATCGTCCCGCCGTTGACCGAGGCCGGCATCACCGTGCTCAGCCAGGGCGGTGGCGGCTCGCGCCACCAATTGCTGGAGACGTTCAAGCAGTCCAAAGGCGCCGTCTTGCTCGGCACGCGCAGCTTTTGGGAGGGGGTGGATGTCATCGGCCCGGCCCTGAGCGCGCTGGTGTTGGTGAAACTGCCGTTCGCTGTGCCCACCGATCCGATTGTGGCGGCGCGTAGCGAGACGTTCGATGATCCTTTCTATCATTATCAGGTCCCCGACGCGATCCTGCGCTTCCGCCAGGGCTTTGGCCGTCTGATCCGCAGCAAGAACGACCGGGGGGTGGTTGTGGTGCTCGACAAGCGCGTCCAATCCAAAGGCTACGGCCGGCTTTTCCTCGAATCGCTGCCCGAATGCACGATCCACAAAGGCCCGCTGATGAATCTGCCCGCCGCCGCGCGCCAGTGGATAGAACAACCCTCGTAACTTGACACAGCCGCCGCTGTGGGTAAAATGTGAACATAGACCTCCGAGGTTTCGCAAAACCTCGGAGGTTTTACTGGCAAGAAGGAGAATTTTCAACTATGATGGGTGTCCAAGATCTGCGCAAGGGCGCGACCTACATCGAAGACAACGACCTCTGGCGCGTGTTGGAGTACGAGCATGTCAAGACCGGACGCGGCAACGCGACCATCCGGGTCAAAGTGCGCAATGTGCGCAGCGGCATGGCGCAGACCAAAACATATCCCTCCGGCAGCCGCGTGCAGGATATCCGGCTGGATCATGCCGAGGTGCAATACCTGTACAACGACGGCGATCTGTACTACTTCATGGACCTCGAAACGAGTGAGCAGCCGGTCTTGAACGCCTCTATGTTGGGCGACGCGGTCAACTTCATGACTGATGGCATCACACTGGAACTGGAGAGTTATGAGGGCGAGCCGATCAGCGTCGAACTGCCGACCTCCGTGGACCTTGAGGTGATTCGGACCGATCCTGGCTTCGCGGGCGACACGGCCACCAACGCCACCAAGCCGGCGATCGTCAGCACGGGGTACCAGGCGCAGGTGCCGCTTTTCGTCAACATCGGCGATAAGATCCGGGTTGATACGCGGACGGGCGCTTATCTCACGCGTGTGTAGCGGTGGCATCAGCCGGTAGTCGTCAGTTTGCTAACTTGATGGCTTCCTGCTATAATCCCACACGATCGGTGGAGCAAATGCCGGTCGTGCGCCACCCTAGCTCAATCGGTAGAGCAAGCGCTTCGTAAGCGCTAGGTTAACGGTTCGATTCCGTTGGGTGGCTCCTGTGGATGGCCCCGACCTTCACCGGTTGGGGCCTTTGCATATTCGCGATTCGTCATCCGTCAGCAGGCCGCATGACCGCCACTTCTGCCCCAACTCCACGCCGCCGCGATTGGCTCGACCGCCTCTGGCGTTTCGCCAGTTCTGGTCGCGTGACCGTGGCGCTTCTGGCGCTCCTGGTCTTCACGCTGGCGCTGGCGGCCATCTTCCCGCAAGTGGCTGCCAGTCCCGACAGCGCGGAGTTGGAGCGCCAGCTCGGTTCGGTCGCGGCCGCATACCGGGAGGTGGGCGCGTTGTTGCGCGCGCTCGGTGTCTTTACGATCTTCACAGGCCCCTGGCTGCGCATTATCCTGGCTCTGCTGGTCTACAACTTGGCGTTGCGGCTGGCGGATCAACTGGCCGCGCTGGCGGCGAGCCGCCGGCCCATCACCGCGCCGCCGCCCCTGCGGCCGGGTTTGACCGCCGTCCACACGACCGCACCGGCCGCCCCCGAGTTGGCGCTGACGACGGTGCAAGAGGTGCTGCAAGCGCGCTATCCGTTGGTCGTCTCCGAACTGGCGGCGGGCCAGGCGCGCCTGTATGGCCGGCGCGGCCGGCCGGCCGCGTTGAGCGGCGTCCTCATCACGCTCGG
This sequence comes from uncultured Anaerolineales bacterium, assembly GCA_964647225.1. GTDB lineage: Bacteria > Chloroflexota > Anaerolineae > CG2-30-64-16 > CG2-30-64-16 > CAZYHE01. The sequence goes on along the minus strand of CAZYHE010000041.1, from coordinate 4,145 downwards.
CCTGCTCCTGGGGCTGGCCGGGATGGCGCGCAATCTCACGACCGGCTGGCGCATCTCCGAGACGCCGATGGTGGCGCGCAGCGGCATCACGTTGCCCCTCGCCGGCGGGCCGCAGCTTATCCTGGAGCAGATCGCGGGAGAGGCGACGAATGCGACGGCTACGTTCACCCTCGCCTGGGCCGACGACCGGCGCCTCGCGTTGCGCACCGGCTATCTCCGACCGGCGCGGGCCGGCGATTTGTGGATCAGCCAACTCAGCGCGGGGCCGGCGCTCCAGGCGCGCGCCTTCAGCGGGACGCGGCCGCTGCAATTGCAATTGCTGGCCGACGGCGTCCGGTTTGCACCGGAGTCTAGCGAGTTGATCCGTGTGCCTTTTCGGCAGGCGCAGCCGGAGCAGGCGTTCGCCATCCCCGCCCGCAACCTGACCTTCCGCGTCGTCAGCTACAACTCGCTGCCCGCGCAAGGGATCCAGGGGCCGGTCTTCCTGATCGAAGCCTATCACGGGGATGAGCCAACGCCCGTCTTGACTCGGCTGGTGGAAACTGAGGCGATGCTGGTGATTGACGACGTGACGGTGGATCTGCGGCGAGATCGGCACGCCATCCTGGCCGTGGCCTATCTGCCGGGGATGCTCTTCTTGGGCCTGGCCGCGCTGTTTGGCCTGGCCGGCGTGGCGTTTGGCCTGGCATCGGGTTGGGGGTACACCGAAGCCTGGGCCACCCTGGCCTACGGCGCGCCGGCGAGCACGCTCGTATTTCGCACATCCGCGCCGCGGGCCGCGCGTGCAGAAGCGCAACGGCTCCTGTTGGCGGCCGAAGCCGCGTTCGGACGGTCTGAACCGTCCGCCGCCGGTCCAGCCGAAGCGCCGCCGCCCGCGGAAATCCCTGCGGCCGCGAGTCCAGAAGGCAGTTCACCGGCCCAACCTGTGCAGGAGGCTTGAACGGATGGCCCACACGAAACCTATCACGATCGGGGTGGCCGGCGGCTCCGGCTCCGGCAAGACCACCGTTGCGCTGAAAATTCTGGAGCGCGTCGGGTTTGATCGGATTGCGTACCTGTCGCACGACGCCTATTACCGGGATGCCAGCAACTTGCCGCCGGCTGAACGCGCCCAACTCAACTTCGACCACCCCGACTCGCTCGACAACGATCTGCTGATCGGCCAGCTCAAGCAGCTCCAGGCCGGGCAGCCGGTCGAGACGCCCGTTTATGACTTCAAGACCCATTCACGCCTGGCCGAGACCCGCCGGATTGATCCCCAGCCGGTGATCCTGGTGGAGGGCATCCTGATCTTTGCGGACAAAGGTCTGCGCGACCTGATGGATATGAAGATCTTTGTGGATACCGACTCCGACCTGCGGTTCATCCGCCGCCTGCAACGCGACATCGGCGAGCGGGGCCGCGCGCCGGAATCGGTCATCCAGCAATATCTGCGCACCGTGCGGCCGATGCATCTGGAGTTCGTCGAGCCGAGCAAGCGTTATGCCGACGTGATCATCCCGGAGGGCGGGTTCAACGAAGTCGCCATTGACATGGTGGCGGCGCGGCTGCGGGCGTTGGTGGGGCAGACGGATAGCACGTAGGGTGCCGCGACACCTGCCGGACTGGACAGAATGCCAATTATTGTGTTAGTCTAGGGTGAACTACTGTGGGGGGGCAGCATGACATCGTTTTGGCAAGATCGCCGTGTACTTGTCACCGGCGCAACGGGACTGGTCGGGAGTTGGCTCACCAGAAGCCTGCACCAAGCTGGCGCCGACATCGTGTGCCTCGTGCGCGACTGGGTACCGCAGAGCGAGTTAGCCCGGTTGCATTTGATCGAGCGCGTGAAAGTCGTGCGCGGCGATGTGTGCGACCAGACGTTGCTCGAACGTACCCTGGGCGAGTACGAGATCAATACGGTCTTCCACTTAGCCGCCCAGACGATTGTCAGCATCGCCAATCGCAATCCGATCTCCACCTTCGAGAGCAACATTCGAGGCACGTGGATGCTGTTGGAGGCCTGCCGGCGCAGCCCGGCTGTCAAGCAACTCGTCGTGGCCTCATCCGATAAGGCCTATGGCGACCAGGAAAAGTTGCCTTACGATGAGTTTACCCCGCTTCAAGGACGACATCCCTACGATGTCAGCAAATCGTGCGCCGATTTGATCGCCCAGATGTATGCCGTCACCTATGAGACGCCGGTGGTGATTACTCGCTGCGGCAATTTTTACGGCGGTGGCGATTTGAACTGGAACCGCATCGTCCCCGGTACAATCCGTTCGGTGGTGCGCGGCCAGCGGCCGGTCATTCGATCCGATGGGCAGTATGTGCGGGATTACTTCTACGTTGAGGATGGCGCCGCGGCGTATATGTTGTTGGCCGAAGCGTTGGCGGCCCGGCCAGAGCTGCGGGGCGAGGCGTTCAACTTCTCGAACGAAATCCAGATCACGGTTTTGGACCTTGTGCAGCGTATCCTGGGGCTGATGGGCTCCGATCTGCTGCCCGAAGTCCGCAACGAGGCCAGCAACGAAATCCGGCACCAATACCTCAGCGCGGCCAAGGCGCGGCAAGTGTTGGGGTGGCAGCCGTTGTTTACGCTGGATGAGGGGTTGATGCGGACTGTAGATTGGTATCGGAAGTTTCTGCGTCAGGAAAGCTGAAGGAGAAGTAACGATGGAACAGATTATCCGAGTTACGCACAAAGTTGATATGCGCGGGATGTTGCGGCTACGCGTTCCCGAATTGCGTGGGATGGAAATCGAAGCCATCATCTTGCCGCGACTGCGCGATGTTCCGCCTGACGCCTTGGAGCGCGCCCGCTTGCAAGCTCAAACGGGGTTCGCCACCCAAGTTTTGGCTGATCCGGCTGAGGATGTCTGGAATGACCTCTAGTGTTAGCGCGGGCGGCATTTACAAGCTGCCATACCCGTTCACAGATCTCTCCGGGCAAAAAGCGCGCCCCGCACTCGCGTTGAGCGAACCAGACGCGAACGGTGATGTGCGCTTTGCCTTTATCACGACGAAATCGGTCACAGGCGGCGCTGGATTGGCGTTGAGCGCGTCGGACTTCATCGGCCCGGCTTTGCCCCTGCCCAGTTTTTTGAGGTTCGACAAGATCATGCTGCTGCATTGCAGTTTGATCATCAAACCATTGGCGCAGTTGACGTCTCATGCGATGGCGAACGTTCACCGCCAGATGATTTTGGCGCAGGTGCCAGCTTTTCATGCCTACAAGTCTGCGGGTCGGTCTTTTCGCCCTGGCGCTGACCTGGTGCATTATGCCGGCCGCGTCTTCGACGCGGCTGAGTTGGTCAACCTGGTGGATGCCAGCCTGGATTTTTATCTGACGGCCAACCGCTACGCCGAGCAGTTCGAGGCGGACTTCGCCGGCTATTTCGACCTGGGCAACGCCCTGCTGGTCAACTCCGGCTCGTCAGCCAACCTGGTGGCGGCCACCACGCTCACCTCGCCCAAGTTGGGCGACCGACGGCTGCGGCCCGGCGATGAGGTCATCACGGTCGCGGCCGGTTTCCCCACGACCGTCGCGCCGCTCCTGCAGAACCAACTCGTGCCGGTCTTCGTAGATGTCAACCTGGGCGATTACACCGCCATCCCCGAACGGCTGGCCGAGGCGGTCGGCCCCAAGACGCGGGCGATCATGATGGCGCACACGATGGGCGTGCCGTTCGACCTGGACGTGGCGATGCAACTGGCCCGCGATCACGACCTGTGGCTGATCGACGACAACTGCGACGCGCTCGGCTCGCGCTGGCGCGGGCAGCTCACCGGCACGTTCGGCGACCTGGCGACGGTGTCGTTCTATCCCGCGCACCACATCACCATGGGCGAGGGCGGCTGCGTGGTGACGGACGACGAGCTGCTGGCGCGCGTCGCGCGCTCGGTGCGCGATTGGGGCCGCGACTGCTACTGCGCGGGCGGCGAGAACAACACCTGCGGCGTGCGCTTCGCCCAGCAGTTCGGTTCGCTGCCGTTTGGCTACGATCATAAGTATGTCTACAGCCACATCGGCTACAACCTGAAGGTCACGGACATGCAGGCGGCGATCGGCTGTGCCCAGCTTCGCCGCCTCGACGAGTTCGGCGCCGCGCGCCGCGCGAACCACGCGCAACTCCGCGCGGCGCTCCGCCCCTACGAGGACAGGC
>CAZYHE010000040.1:10560-14830 GCA_964647225.1 uncultured Anaerolineales bacterium | reverse complement strand
GAAATCCTGCCGATAGAGATCCACGCCGTTTTCCGTCAGGATTTGCGAGACCCGCTCGGTGATCCAGCGCCGGGCGGCCGCGTTGCCCAGATCCAACAGGTGATTGCTGGGGTTGTGGCTGCTGTGCAGGAGGAAGTCGGGATGCTCGCGATCCAGTTCGGTGTCGGGCCGCACGCGCTCCGGCTCGAACCAGAGGATGAACTGCATCCCGGCCGCGTGCGCCGCGTCGCTGATCGGCTTCAGCCCGTTGGGGAAACGCTGGCGGTTCACCTGCCACGTGCCGACCGCCTCCCACCACTCCTGCCGGTCGCCGTACCAGAGCGCATCCATCCAGTAGACCTCGATCCCCAGCCCCGCGCACTTCGGCAGCGCCTTGAACTCGTATTGCTCGCCTGCTTCGCCCGTCGCGTAGTAGTAGGCTTGCAAGCATTGCGCCACCGGCGGCATGACGAGCTTGCCGTCCACACGCGGCAGGTAGTGCGCCAGGAGCAGTTGGCGCAGGCGGTTCTGGCCGACTTCGACGTCATCGCCCGCCCACGGTAATAACATGATGCGCGGGGTGCGGATCGTCTCGCCCGGATGCAGGCACAGATGGGTGCGCTCCATGCCGGCCGTCAGGCGCACACCGGTATCGCTTCGCTCGAAGCGCGCCGCCCACTGCCCCGACCAGCCGACCGCGAATATCAGCCCGCCGCCCGCATGTTGCAGGTTCATGAAGGGCAAGACGCCGTTCGACGACCGGCCGCCTTGCGGCGCCAGCGTGAGCGGATGCCCGGCGCGCAGATCGGTCGCCAGCGGCAGGAAGTCGTCGGCCTGGCAGAGGCTGCCGTTGGCGTGGTGCAGCCGCAGCCGCTCTTTGGCCGCGGCCGGCAACGTCAGATCCAGCGGCAGGATTTCTTCGATGATCGGCGTGTCGGCCCCGCCGGTGTTCGCGAACTCCAGCACCCAATCCACGGCCGGGAAATCGCTGAAACGGCGCTCGTGCAGCGTGACCTTTAGCCCGGTCGCGGGGTCAGTCCAGGTCGTGCGCGCCAGGCGGCCGTCGGCGAGGGTCTCCTGGGCCTGCGTCATCGGCCAGCCGGGGAGAAGTTCAGCAGACGGGACGCCGCCGTAGCGGAACGAAACCATCGGCTGTGGCGCCAACCAATCAACTGTCGGTCGTCTTGCGTTCATCGTCTTGCGTTCCCTTCCATCATCTCCTCACAGATTGAAGAAAACACGGATGATTCTGGTCGTATCTGTGTTCGCTTCTATCCGTGAGGGTTCGACCCGTCTCACCCCGCCGGCTGGCTGATCTTCACGACCAGCGGGTTCGTCCAATCCCACATGTTGTACAGCCGGTGCGCGCTCATGATCGAGATGTGCAGCCCGTGCTCGTCCTGATGCCAGCGCGGGGCGGGATCCACCGCGTCGCGATATTCCAGGGTGCGGCCCGCGTGCCCCACGACCGCGATGCGCGTGGCGTCGCTCGCTCGCACCTGGGTCAGGGTGAAGCCGATGCGCCGGCCATAGGTATTCACGTGGCCGCCGAAGAAATTGGCGTCCTTGACGCCACTCGCGTCCTCCGCGGCCGCCCAATCAATCTTCGTGACGATGGCGTAGATCGCATCCTCGGATGGGCTGGCCGTGAACCAGACATCGCCGTCGCGGATCACCGGGCAGGGCCGGCTGCCGTAGATCGCCTCGCCGTTCACGAAGGTCCACAGCACCAGTTCCATCAGCCGATCCACCTGCTCTTGGGCAAGCTGGCCGTCGGGCTTGGGGCCGACATTGAGCAGCAGGTTGCCGCCTTTGGCCCGCGTCTCGATGAGCATCTGGATGAGCTGGCTCCCCGACTTGTAGAGCTCGTTCGGCGTCGGCTTGTAGTGCCATTGCGTGCCCATCGTGAGACACGCCTCCCACGGCCCCGGCAGCGGCGCGTCGGGGATGTGCTGTTCGGGCGTCGCCATGTCGCCACGCGTCACCACCACGTCCGGCTGGAGCTGCCACGCCAACTGTTTCAGCCCCTCGGCCTGGCCGTCGAAGAAGAGCAGATCAATCGGGCCGTAGTTCGTCAGCAGCTCGCGCAATTGGGCCAGATTCACCGCCATCAGTTCGGGGTTGTTGAGCGGGTCCACCTCGGCCCGGCTGCGCGCGATCTCGATCCCCTGGCGGTGCAGCACCGAGAAGTCATCCGGCGAGAAGTAGAGGCCGATGGCGATCCCTTGCCGCCGGAACGCCGCGACGACCTCCCGCGTGATGTCACGGCCGAACGGCGTGTGCATGACGCCGAACTCGGTCGTGGCGGTCTCGAACATGCAGAAGCCGCTGTGATGTTTGGTCGTGAAGACGACATAACGGAAACCGTAGACCTTCGCCAACCGCGCCCACTCGTCGGGATCGAAGCGCGCCGGGTAGAAGGTCTTGGGCAGCTCGGTGAAGAAACGCTGCACGTAATCGGCCGACGCGCCGACCAGCGAATGGCTGATCACCGAGCCGAGCTGCGAATCCACGCTCCAGTGAATGAAGAGACCCAAGCCCAGATCGCGGAACCAAGCCACGCGTTCCGGCCGGTTGCCGGAATGGGCGGCGGCTTTGACATCGTCGAGATTCATCTGCCCAGCGGCCTGGGCGGGGGATGTGGTCATGTCGTGCTCCTGTGTGGTTGTATGTTTGTTCATCGCGCCAGCATCGCCGGTTGGTGAAACTTAAAAAATAATCCGGTAATCGCCTTCGTCGGCGCGCCGCTCGTCAACCCAGGCCGCCCGGCGATAAATCGACCGGGCTACCACGCGACGCCCCGTTTACGGGGCTGGAACCGTGCTGGCGCGCCATCCAGCCCGGTTGACCGGGCGCTGCTTGGTAGCACGAGCCATTCACACCTGCACTGCACCTGTCGGTGTGTGCAGGTGCAAGTGTGGTCGTGCGGGCGTCAGCTACGGGACGCCTCGCCCATTACCGGAATAAATTCTTAACGTTCATCAATCACCGGCCGCTCATGCAGACATGCAGACGCCAATTCCCACGCCGCCAGGCCGGCGAGCAGGGTGCAACCCAGCGCAAAGGGCCGTACATCGCTGCACACCGGCGTCGGCTCCGTAAGCGCGGTGAGCGCGGCTTCGCCCGCGCCGCCGAAGACCTCGACAATGCCGCGATCTATGAAGAGATGGAGGTTGATCCGCCCCGCAGCGGGCTGGATGGGCAGCGCCAGCTCCTCCTGGCCGGGCAGCCGGATGAAGAGCCGGCCGGGGTGGACGGCATACCCGATGACCGCCTCCGTCTCGGCCCCGTGATCATCGCCCAGGCGCAGCCGGAAGCCGCACTCGCTCGCGCCGCCCGGCTCGAACTCGGCCTGAATCTCCAACTCGCTGGTCTGAACCCCCCGGCCGGCCAGGCTGGCGCCCGCCCCGTCGAGCGGCCCAGCAGCCAAAGTGATGCACTTTCCCCGCAGCGCCGCCATCTCGGCCACGGGCGCCTGGCACACTTGCGGCCCCGTGGGGGATGAGCGGAGGGTCAGCACGCGCGGGATGCACTGCATGCCCGTCCACGCCCGCGTATCACTGGGCTTCTGGCGGATCCAGCCGATCAGGATGCGTCGCCCGTCGCTCGACGGGATGCCATTGTACGTCACTTCGGCGTAGTTGGGGCCGATCTCCGGTGTGATGGCCGGCGTGGAGGCACGACGGCGGAAGGTCTGCCCGTCGAAATCGCCCAGGAAGTAGCGGGTGTGAAACTGCTGGGGGTGGTGCGGATCATTCACCTTGAGTACCCAGAACGTCTGCGCCGGATCGCCATCGAGCGTCAGCGGGAAAAGATCGGGGCATTCCCACATGCCGGGCGCTTCTTCCGCGGCGTCGAAGCCGGAGAGCTGCTGCCACTCGCGCAGGTTCGACGAGCCGTAGAGCACCATGCGACCCTGGTCGTGGTGCAGGATGTTGACCATGATCCATTGCTGGCTCTCCGCGTGCCAGAAGACCTTCGGATCGCCGAACTTGGGGTCGCCGACGTGGATCACCGGATTGCCGGCGAATTGGGTGAAAGTCAGACCGCCATCGTTGCTGAACGCGATGTGTACATCTTCGAGTCGCGGCGGCCCGGCGTAGTCGGCCGTGTAGATTGCCACGAGCGGCCCGCCGGGCGCCGCCGGATCGCCCAGGCCGCTCGTGTTACCCCGGTCCAATACCGCGCTGCCGGAAAAGATCGTGTACCCAGCCTCGACATCTTCGTGGATGGCGTTCGGCAGGTCGGCCCAATGCACCAGGTCCGGGCTGACGGCATGGCCCCAGGTCAT
>CAZYHE010000040.1:0-10550 GCA_964647225.1 uncultured Anaerolineales bacterium | reverse complement strand
AACGCGATGTGGACATCCTCGAGTCGCGGTGGCCCGGCGTAGTCGGCCGTGTAGATTGCCACGAGCGGCCCGCCGGGCCCTGTCCTGAGCGCAGTCGAAGGAGTCGCCGGATCGCCCAGGCCGCTTGTGTTTTCTTGATCCAGCACTGCGCTCCCCGAAAAGATCGTGTACCCAGCCTCGATATCTTCGTGGATGGCGTTCGGCAGGTCGGTCCAGTGGACGAGATCCGGGCTGACCGCATGGCCCCAGGTCATGTGGCCCCAGGCCGAGGAGTAGGGGTTGTGCTGGTAGTAGAGATGATACTGCTTGCCGTCGAAGAGCAACCCGTTGGGGTCGTTCATCCAGTGGGCGGGCGGCGTGAAGTGATAACGCGAGCGATTCCATTCATTGCGTGACATCGTATCTGAACCCTCCATTTCATCCAGCCCGGCAGCGCGTCCGCCAGTCGGCCGGCGTCGCGCCAACCTCGGCGCGAGCATCGAAGTAGGCTTCCAGGTTCGCCAGCGGGATGTTCGCGTGCAAGCCACCGCCGCTGGCCATAGCGAAGCCGGGACACGCGCCAGCGCGTTCGCACACCTCGTGTACCATGCGCCGGATTTCATCCGCCGTCCCGAAGGTTAGCGTGCGGGTGGCGATCCCGCCGATGAAGAACCGGCCGGCCGCGCCGAAATGCTCGATCACCGCATCCAGCGGCGTGGCTGGCGACTCGAACTGCAACCCGTCTACACCGGCCTCGATCAGCCGGCCGAGAAAAGCCGTCATATTGCCATCGGCCACGAAGACCACCTTCTTGCCCAGCCGCTTCGCCTCGCCCCAGATATCGCGGTAGTGGGGGAAGATGTAGCGGTCGTACCAGGCGGGCCGGAAGACCGGGCCGGTGGCCGTCGCCAGGTCATCATGCACAAAGACGAAGGGTGAATCGGACGCGCGGGCCATCTCGGTCACGATGGCGCGAGACTTGGCGACGCACGGCAGCAGAAATCGCTCGTGGAACCGCTCCGGCTCGGTCGCGGCCGCCAGCATGAAGACTTCCCAGCCCAGCACTTCTACCGCCCACATGAAGAGGGTGGTGTAGAGCATCGGGTAATACAGCCCAACCTCGCCGATGGCGGCCGCGCGGGCGCGGATGTCGGCGGCGTGACACGAGTGCGGCACGGGGGTCAGCAGGTCGTCGTAGCGCAAGCCGGCCACGTCCAGATCCCACACATCCTCTGGCTGGGCGCATTCGTAGGTGTGCCGCATGACCGTGTCGTAGACGCCGAGGGGCGCGTAGCGGTAGGGCCGGGTCGGGTGCGGCCGCGTCTCGTCGGCTGGGGTGGGGGCCGGCGCGTTTTCCAATGGCACGCGGTTGATGATGTCAATGCCCAACGTCTCGTAGGCGCGGCGGTAGGCTTCGGCCGTGTGCTGATACACATCCAGCCCCGACACGAACTCGATCAGGCCGGCGTGATTGAGCGTCTCTTTGGTCGCCAGCTTGGGGGCGGGTTGGCCGGCCGCCCAGGTGATGATGTCATTGCGCATCTTTCGTCCTGCCCTCGGGAAGGGTACGCAAGATGCCATCTTGCGCTACTTCGCACACGATGATACCACTGCCAACCCCACATCACAAACCGTGCCGGTAGTTCCCGATGGCCTCGGAGATACGCAGCGCGCGATCATAGACCCGCAGCGAACGGATCTCTCCGCGGAGTCCTGGCCCGATACGCAGCAACTCCCGCGCTTCGGGTGCGACAGTCCCGCGATGGGTGAATCGGGTCGCGCCGCGCAGGTTCGGGTTGAAGCGTCCCCAGCCGAACTGCCGGAAGTCGCCGCCGTCGTTCAAGATGCCGTCAATGACAAAGGTGATAATCTTCGGGCCGCCGTCCACGATGACGACCAGGTGATGCAACTTGCCGGCTGCCAACATGCCGGGATCGCAGCCCCAGCGGCTCTCGGTGCGCCCATCGTTCAGGACGATCTCGACCGCGCCACGGCCGGTCGTTTGCAGGCAGAAGCCGATCCCCTCGTCCGAGCGGTTGTCCAGGAGGACCTGGCCGGCGTCGAGCGCGTCGAAGCGCAGCCACAGATCGAGCGTGAAGCCCGCGCGCAAGTCCTTCGTGCCGTAGTCGGCGCGGCCGCTGTCGCGCTGGAGGAAGGGGGGCAGCGGCGGAAGTTCGACGCAGAAAGGCATGTCCCGCTCTGCGCACCCTGAGCCTGTCGAAGGGTGGCCCACCGGCGCTTCGACAAGCTCAGCGAACTCAGCGCACCCTGAGCCTGTCGAAGGGTGGCCCGCCGGCGCTTCGACGAACTCAGCGAACTCTGCGCACCCTGAGCCTGTCGAAGGGTGGCCCGCCGGCGCTTCGACGAACTCAGCGCACCCTGAGCCTGTCGAAGGGTGGCCCGCCGGCGCTTCGACAAGCTCAGCGAGCGTGTCGGATGCCTGGAAGGTGAACACCGCCCCCTCGGCTGCCGCCAAACGGTTCTCGAATTGCCCCCACAACCCCGCCAGCAGCGTCGGGTCAATCTCATGCACGCGCGCCTTGTCCTTCTGCGTCTCCGTCAGGAAATACCGGCCGCCCTCCTCCACCAGATCGGGGTAGCTCATGCGGATGTACGGATCATCGTCGTACAGCACGATCTCCGGCTGCGACCAGCGGATGATCTTGCCGTCGGGTGAATCGGCCTCGACGCCGCCGCAGAGCCAGACCGGGTTGCGATCCTCGTAGGCGATGGAGCGCCGCCGCGGGTGCTCTCGGATGAACCGACCGCCATGGTTGTGGAACCAGTAGAGGTATTTGCCGTTCTCGCAGCGCCAGGCGAAGTTGGCGGCGCGCGGATGCTTCAGCAGGCGGCCGTCGGCGTAGCGCATATATTGCGGGGTCGTCCAGACGTGCCCGCCGTCCCGGCTATAGCAGCAGGCCGGGTGGCCGTCTATCGTCCGGTATACGCAGAAGAACGTGCCGTCGCTCAACACAGAGAAGCTCTGTTCCTCCGCGATGGGGCCGCCGCCGGGCGGGGTGCGCAAGCCGAAGTCGCCGTCGGGCAGCGTCTCCCAGGCGACTTTCTCCGGGTCAGGTTCGGTCAGCAGGTTCGCGCTTTTCAGCAGCGCGCCCTCCGAGCGGGTGAAGAAGCCATCGCCGAAGCTGCCCACCTTATGCACCGAGACGAAGGCCGCGCCGTCGTGGATGAACGGCCGGCCGACGTTCCAGAAATAGCGGATGCGGCCGCCATCGGCATTGCTGCGATCTATCTCGAATTCGCGCATTGGGATGGAGTAACGTTGCGCCGACCAGCTCCGGCCGCCATCATCGCTGTATTTGAAGACGAAATAGCCCAGGCTGTCCACCCGGGTGCAGAGGCCGTTCGCGTAAGGCGGGTTGTCGGCCTTCACGGCGCGCAGGTTGTCGCTGTTGTGGATGTAGAAGATGTAGATGCGCCGGCCGGGCGTCTTCAGCAGCACCGCCCACGACGCTTCCGGGCCGCCGGCCGGCTCGACGAACACCGGAGCGGCCCAGGTCCGGCCTTGATCCGTGCTGCGCGTCGTCGTAACGATCTGACCCGGCTCACCCTCGCGACCGACGCCGGTGGTGATGCAGCAGAGCCAGGCGCCGTCATCGGTCTTGACGATGTAGGGCTGGTCGCTGTAGGTGATCGTGGGGATCTCCCGGCCGTGCTTGATGTTGCGCCGATCGTTAGTCAGATTCATTGTGCTCCTGATTATTCGTACACCAGGAATTCCTGGAACGCGGCCTCGAACGCCTCAGCGTTGCCCGGCAGCGGGTTGCCGCCCCCGCGATACATCATCATGCCGGGGTATTCCGCGTGCAGCGCAGCGATCTCCTGCACCTCGCGACGGATTTCGTCAGGCGTGCCGAAGTCAATGTTGCGGTTATCGCTTTTCAGCATGTAGAGTTTGTCCCGCCCCGCGCGCTGCATGAAGGCGCGCGGGTTCATCGAAGAGGACTCGATGTACAGCCCATCGGCGCCGGTCGCCAGGATGTCGTCCAGCACTTGCGCGTAATTGCCGTCCGAGATGTAGAGCACCTTGCGGCCCGCGGCGTGGATGGCGGCGAAAAAGCGCTCGTACCAGGGGAACACGTAGCGGCGATACCAGCGCGGACTCATGATGACCCCGCGCGTGCCCGCGATGTCGTCATGCACCACCAGCAGCTCCAGTTCCGGGATTTGCATCCAGCCCTGGATCACGGCGAGCGAGGCCTGGCCGAAGCGATCCAGGATTTGGCCCATCCGTTCGGGGTCGAGCGCCGAGGCCAGCAGGAACGGCTCCCAGCCGAACTCGATGACCGCGCGGCTGATGAGCGTGCCGTAATGCCACGGCGTGACGAACGCGACCGCGGCCTTTTCGTTGTAAATCCGGCGCATCTCCGTCAGCATGGCTGGCCCGACCTCCTCCGGCGCGAAGCGTTCCAGGGCTACGTTGAGCACATCATCCGCGCTGTGATATTTTTCTTGCGCGTCCACGGCCCAGACGCCGCCATCCCATGTCACCTTGCGCTTGCCGTCCTTCGAGGTGGCAACCTGCCCGCGCTCCACATGCTCCATCTCGCCGAGATGATACAGGTCGGGGCGGTATTCACATGACCGGGCATCCTGGCCGTGGATGGGCATCCGGTCGGGGCGCTGCAAGTTGATGGCTTTGCGCAAGCGAGTAATCCGTTGTTCGAGTATGGTTGTCATAACTTCATCCTGAAAAACTTAAGCCGGAACTAGACAGGATATACAGGATGAACAGGATAACCACGATGAAACGATCCTGTGCATCCTGTCAGATCCTACAAGATCACGCCCTGGTCCGCCAATATCCGGCGCAATCGAGCGATGTCCACGTCGCGTGGCGCACAGCCCTCGTCGGCGCACAGCGCCGCGGCGACCCCGGCCGCCTCGCCGGTGATCATGCACTGCACGGTCGGTCGCGTGCAGCCGCTCGCCTCGTGCGTGGCCGAAATGCAGCGGCCGGCGAGCAGCAGGTTGCTGACCTCGCGCGGGACCAGGGAGCGGTACGGGATGCTGAACTGCCAGCGCGGGGGCAACACGAAGTTTTTGAGCGCCTCGGGCACCGGCGATGTGTCAATCACATGCGAGCCGCGGCCGATGGCATCGTCGAAATGGCGCGTCAGATGGATGTCCTCGATGTTGAGCACATATTCGCCCTGGATGTGCCGCGTCTCGCGCACCTGAAGCTCCGGGGTGTCCAGCAGGGTCATGGCCTCGAAGCCGGGCAGATTGGCCTTCATCGCGTCGAAGCGCGCCCACGTCTCCCGCATCACGACCAACTCGCCCACGGTCAGGTCATCCACCGAAAGCCCGCTGCCAACGAATGACGGGCAGCAGAGGATCAGCACGCCGGGCAGCGGTGTGTTGTAGATCTGCACGGAGTAGCCGATATTCGTGGCGACGATGCAAACCATGTCGCCCTTCTTGAACGCCGCGTAGGCCTCGTCCAGGTTCATCTGCGCCAACCGTTGCATCTGGAAGTAGTGCGGGTTGGCGAAGAGGAACTGGAAGAAGCGCTCCAGATCCACGTTGCCGACGCGGAACATCGCGCCCATGCCGCCCATCGAGCCGAGCGGCACGCCCGCCTTCGCGCCCAAGTCGTCCGGCCCGACGCCGATCACGTAGGGTGCGCCGGCCTTCGCGGCCACATCGCCATCGCCCGACGCGTCAATGATGACCTTGCCCAGCAACACCTGCCGGCCCGACTTGTTCTCCACCACCACGCCCGCCACCGCGTCCCCATCCATGACGACATCCACGAAGAGCGAGTGCAGCAGCAGCCTGACCCCGGCCTCTTCCATCATGGTGAGGAGGAGGCGCTTGAACTCCTGCTGGTCGGTGAAGACGTAGGTCCCCGGCTGGCCCGATGTGCCCAGCGCGTGGCCTTCGGCCAGCAGCCGCCGCGTGATCTCCATCGGGATGCCGCCGACGACATGCACCGCGGCCGGGTCGGTCGCCAACTCACCGACGATCTTGCGGTGTTCGTCAAGGTTCCGGTCGAACACGATATAATCGGTGAGGCCCGCGTTGCCCGCGGTCATCATGCCGCCCAGGAAGCCGCGGCGCTCGACCAGCAGCGTGTCGGCGCCCCGGCGGGCCGCGGCGATGGCCGCGACGACGCCGGCCGTCCCGCCGCCCACGACGATCACGTCGGCTTCAGTCGTCACCTGGGCCTCGACTACCGTGCGGTAGGTTGCGCCAACTTTAAGCTCTGAAGATGCCATGACATTTCACTCCATGGTCAAGAAAGACCTGGCAGGTTTGGGGAACCTGCCAGGTCTCAACCACTCAGATATCCTGACCCTGCGGCAGCATCACGAGATCACGGATGCATACATGCGGCGGCTGCGACAACATGAACACGATCGCCCCCGCCACATCCTCGGAGCGCAGCGCGCCGCGTTCCCCGGCGCGTCGCGCGATGTACGCGACGTCGGTTTGGCTCCACAACTCGTTCAGCACGATGCCTGGGCAGATGGCCCCCACCCGGATGCCCGACGGGGCGACCTGCCGCCGCACCGTGTGCGCCAACCCCTGCAACGCGTGCTTCGACGCGCTGTAGACCGGCTCCCAGGGGATGTCCACGACCCCGGAGATCGAGCTGGTGATCAGGATATCCCCGGTCTTCTGCGCCGTCATGGCAGGCAGCACCGCATGGATACAGCGCAGCACGCCGGTGACGTTGATGTTGATCAACTCCGCCCAGGCGTCCGGGTCCCCTTCGGCGAGCTGCCCGCGGATGTAGACCCCGGCATTGGCCAGGAGCGCATCTATCCGGCCAAATCGCTCCAGCGTCCGGGCCGCCATGCGCGCCACGTCCGAACCCACGGTGACGTCGGTCGGGACGGCCAGCGCCTCCGGGCCAAGCTCCTCGGCCAGCGCGGCCAGCTTGTCGGCCGAGCGCGCCGCCAGGGTCAGCCGGCAGCCCAACCGCGCCAGGGTGCGCGCCGTCGCCGCGCCGATCCCGGAGCTGGCCCCGGTGATGATAATCACTTTGCCTGCGAGTGGATGTTCCATCGAACCGTCGTCTCCTGTCTACAACCTCGCCCGAAAGTTCCCGTTCGCTTCAGAGGTCAGCAGGTAGCGGTCGTAGAGTGATCTGGTCAGTATCCGTGCTATCCGTGTCATCCGTGAGCCAGGAGGCTTGACCCGGCCCCGCGAGTCGCTCACGGATTGCACGGATGAACACGGATTATCCGGCTTCTTGTCTACAACCCCGCCCGATAGTTCCCGATCGCTTCAGAGGTCAGCAGGTAGCGGTCGTAGATACGCAGCCGGCGGATGCGACCGCGCAGGTTGTCTCCGATCTTGCCGCGCACGCTGTCCTCGTTGACCTCGGCCAGGTACGGGTGGAGCCGCCACCAGCCCTGGATGCGGTGCTGGCCGCCGTCGCACAGCACGCCATCCACCACCGTCGAGACGATCTTGGCCGCGCCATCCACGATGAAGACCACATGGTGCAGCTTGCCCGGCGTGATCGTCCACGGGTCGGTGTCCCAGTTCCAGATGCGCGCACTGCGCACGCCGCGGGAGGGATCTGGCCCGTCCACCGTCTCCAGCCAGCGCCGCACCTGTCCGTCGGTGATCTCCAGCTTGAGCGTGCCGTTGGGCGCGGTGGAAACCTGCACCCCGCGGCGCCGCCGGCCGAACGTGCTGAACACCAGCAGGCTTTCGTCCACCTGGTTCAACTCCAGCCACATCTCGATCGTGAAGCCGCCGCCGTCCAAGCTGGGCAAGCGCGGCAGGTCGAACGTGTTGCCGGAGTTGAGCGTCTCTTGCGACTCGAAGATCAACCCGCGGCGCGTGATGGCCTTGTTCTGGTGCTGCGTCCAGACCGCTTCCAGCAGCGCCGGGTCCATTTCATGCACGCGGGCGACCATCTTCTGCGTCTCGCTGGCCCAGTAGCGGCCATCCTGTTCCACGAAGTCCGGGTAGCTCATCCCCAGCATGGTCGGGTCGGGGGCGTAGAGCAGGATTTCGGGCTGCGACCACGCGATGTCGCCGTCCTGCTCGATGCCGCCGCTGACCCACACCGGGTTGCGGTTGCCGGAGTTGCCCCAGCCGGGGAAGTTGTTGTTGTGGAACCAGAAGAGGAACTTCCCGTTGCTGGCCTTCCACACGCGCGGGCACGCCCGCGGGGTCTTCATCGGCCGGCCGTCGGCGTAGCGCATGATCTGCGGCACGGTCCAGGTGTGGCCCTCGTCCCGGCTGATCGCGTAGGACGGGTAGCCGCTGACCGTGCGGTTGACCATGTAGAGCGTGCCGTCGCTCAGCACCTCGATGTTCTGCTCCTCGCAGATCGGGCCGAGCGCCGGGTTCACCACGCCCTCGTCGCCGTCGGGCAGCGTGTGCCAGACGATCTGCGCCGGGTCGGTGGCCGTGGCGATGCCATCCCCGCGGATCACCCAGCCCTCGTCGTCATCGAGCAGGAAGCCGTTGTGGATCTTCGGGATGCCGAAATAGAGCGAACCTTGCCACATGACCGGCTTGTCAATGCACCACCAGAACTGCGTCTTGCCGCCGCTGAAGTTCTCGCGATCCTTCCGGGTGTAGCGCATCTCGATGCGATGGCGTTGCGACCAGGTGCGGCCGTTGTCGTCGGAGTAGCGGAAGGCCAGCCAGCCGCCGTGCATCGAGGAGATGCCGTCGCCGTTGTAGCAGTAGAACGCGTAGGCGCGGCCGGTCGGCATCACGGCCGCGGTGACCCACGAGTTGATCGGCTCGTGGGTGGATTCGATGTCAATCAGCGGCGACCAGGTTTGCCCCTTGTCCGCGCTGATCGTCGCGACGACGTGCTGGCCTTCCTGGCTCTCCTGCCCCGGCCCGGTGGTCAGCACGCACAGCCAGTTGCCGTCCTGCGTGATGACGATGTACGGCTGGTCAACGTAGTTCTCGCTAGGGATTGCCAGACCGTTGAGGATATTGCGTGGATCTGTACTCATGGTGATAGCCTCTGCTCGGTGTAATGATAAGTTGTTGATTGCGGCAACCTGCTGCTGCCCCCTGACTCCTGACTCCTGACTCCTGATTCCTGTCCCCTACTTCGGCACAACCAACCCTGCCAGGAACTCCGGCGTGATCTGCTTCCCCAGCAGGAAGAACTTGCGCTCCGGATGCCAGAAGACGTTGTTCCCGCCGCGCGTCGTGAAGCTGGTGTAGCCGCCGATGTCAATCCCCTGCCGCGGGCCGAGCTTGACGTTGTCGTTGTCCATCAGTTGTTTGGACTGGCTGAACCAGATCGGCTGATCAGCCCCCGGCCGGTATTCGCCCAGCGCGGCGAAGCAGGGGCGGCGGTTGATGCGGCTGTCTTCCGGCTCGCAGCGGTTCAAGCGGCCGTCGTTGTTGTGGTGGATGAGCAAGTAGCGGCCGTCGGCAAGCTGATAGATCGGGCAGCCGAAGATCGGCTGGAGGATCGGCAGGCCGCAATCTTTGCGCAGCAGCGGCCGCGGGCTGCACCAGGTCTCGCCGTCATCCGCCGAGAGGCTGTACCAGATGTAGCCGGTCATGGTGCGCATGGTGCAGAACAACCGCTGATCGGGCAGGCGCACGATGCTCGGCTCCTGCGCCACGCTCAGCAGCGGGTCGTCGTTGTGGGGCACGCGCAGCGCCCGATCGCCCCAGGCGTACCAACTGATCTCGATCTGCTCCGGCGCGGGGTCGTCGTCAATGTTCTCGTAGCGCATGAACTCGACCACGCTCTCGGCGGTCCAGGTCTTCTGCGTGCGCGGGACGCGGCGCACGGCCATGCTGACCCAGCGCGTGAAGCCCACGAACCAGCGGCCTTGCAGATCGCGCGCGGGCGCCTGCCAGACGATCCAGTTCGAGGGGACTTCGGGATCCCAGTGGTCGTGTGGGCTGCGCTTCATCGGGATCGTCGCCGGCGCTGTCCAGGTCTTGCCCAGATCATCGCTGTAGATGCAGTCCATCGTGCCGGTGAACTGATTGGAGATGTCCACCGGCCCCTGGTACTGGTTCCATACCACGTAGATGCGGCCCGACTTCGAGACGAGCGGATAGCCCCAACTGGCAATCTTGCCATCACCCGGCCAGCGCGGCCCGGCGAGGCGGAGGGGTGGCGCCCAGGTCACGCCCTCATCCGTTGACCGGGAGAACATGATGCGGTGGTCGCCCGCGCCCTCGCGCGTGCTCTGGGTCCAGACGGCCATCAGCGCGCCGTCCGGCGCGTCTGTCACCAGGAAGTGCTCGTTGCCGGTGTCGAAGGTCGAGCCGTCAATGCTCTTGGGAACGTAGACGATGTAGTCGGGCTGGCTGCGGTGCAGCTCGCGTTGGAGGGTGGCTTGGACGTCGTCGGTCATGGTTGTGGTGTCTCCTTGATTGAGTCGGTGGGGTATTTGGAGCACGAAGCCACGAAGGTTCACGAAGGACACGAAGCGCGAAGTACGCGAAGGGGCCATGGTGTCGCGGCAAGCGTCTTCGCGGCCTTCGCGCTTCGTGCGCTTCGCGTTACTTCGCACCTTCGTGTTCCAAATCCCTGGGCGCTGCCAGCCCCTCCGCCGTGATCCGCTTCCCCAGCAGGAAGAATTTGCTGTCGGGAT
>CAZYHE010000039.1:0-14870 GCA_964647225.1 uncultured Anaerolineales bacterium | reverse complement strand
GGCCCGGCCGGCCGGCCCGTTGGCCGACCGGGTAGATGTCCTCATCACCACCTCGTTGGATCCCCAGTACGATTTCCTGCTGCCCGAGCTGCGCCGTAAGGCCATATCGCTGATCGCCGAGTCGCTGCCGGTCGAAGGCGCGGTCACCTCGGTGGCGGTAGATAATTATCAGGCGGGCCGGGCATTGGGACAGTGGGCCGGCGCATATGTACAGCGGCGATACGCAGGGCGCGGCCATGTGCTCGACCTCACCTATCACCTCCCCAACACCCAGGCGCGCAGCCGCGGCTTCCTCGCTGGCTTGCGCGAACTCCTCCCCGACTTGGAGGATGTGCTTTCCCTCAACGCGCTGTCGCGCTACGAAACAGGCTACCAGTTGACGCACGACGCGTTGATCGCGCAACCTGATATCAATGTGATCTTCGCGATCAACGACATAACCGCCTGGGGCGCCATCAACGCCTGCAAAGACCTCAAACTGGCCCCGGACGATATCCTGGTCATTCCCTTCGGGCTGGAAGGGGACACGCTGAAAGATGCGCTGGCGTCCGGCGCGTATTGCCGGGCCGGCCTGGCGATGTTCCCCGAGATCGTGGGCCGGGTGCTCGTGGCTGCGGCCATCGCCGCCCACACCCACCAGCCGTTGCCGGCCCAGTTGGAAGCCCCTTTTGCCATCCTCACCCCGGAGACCCTGGCGGAGTTCTACACGCGCAGCGCGGCAGGTTGGGAGCTGTGCTGGGAGGTCGCTAAGCAGCGGCTGGCGATCCCCCTGGCGGTGGACTGCTTCAGCCTGCCGGACGTCTCTCCCGTGCCGCAGCGGATCGGCTTTCTGGTGCGCTTCCGCGAGCATGAGTGGTACAAAAACCTGATCGCCGCCATGCGCGCCTATGCCGGCTGCCTGGAGATCACCATCGAGGTCGTGGACGCCGAGCAGACGATGCGCGAAGAGGTTGAGATGCGCCGCCGCGAGATCGCGCGCTGCGCCGCCAAAGAGGTGGGCCGCGGCGATGTGATCCTGATGGATGGCGGGCCGGTGGCCGGCTACCTGGCCGAAGAGTTGCGGGATCGCGACGGCGGGATCACGGTCGTCACCAACGCGCGCCGCGCGTTCGACATCCTGAGCGACAACCCCGACATCACCCTGATCTCGACCGGCGGCGCGCTGCGCCGCAGCACCCAGGTGTTGGTCGGGCCGACGACCGAAGCCACCTTGAGCCGGCTGCGCGCCGACAAACTTTTCCTGATGGTCACGGGCGTGACGCTCGATTTCGGTCTGTCGCACACCGACATCTCGGAAGTGACGGTCAAACAGGCAATGATCCGCTCTGCCCGGCGGGTCATCCTGCTGGCCGACCATACCTGTTTCGGGCATGAATCCATGATCCAGGTCGCGCCGGCCTCGGTGGTACACACAATCATCGCCGACGACGCGCTGCCCGCCAGTTGGCGGCTTGACTTGAGCAGACACGGGATCGAGGTGATCCTGGCAAGCATGTAAGAAGATCCAAGGTAGCATCGCCCCTTGTGGGCGTCGAGCGGGCACAAGGCCCGATGCTACGGTTTTAAAGGAGCTTTTCCATGACGAGAAGACTGACCGCAGTTATCATCGGCGCGGGGCATCGCGCGGTGATCTATGCATCCTACGCACAGGCGCATCCCGACGAGTTGGCGATCGTCGGGATGGCCGATCCGTCCCCGTTGCGCCGCAGCCAGACGGCCGCGGCCTTCGATCTCTCCGCCGACCGCTGCTTCGAGACCGCTGAGGCGCTGGCGAGCGTGCCCCAGTTCGCGGATTTTGCGATCAACGGCACGATGGATCATCAGCACGTGCCCACGTCGCTGCCGCTGCTGGCCGCCGGATATGATCTGCTGCTCGAAAAACCGTTTGCGACGAACGAGGCGGAGATGTGGGCGCTTGTCCGCGCCGCGCGCAAATACGATCGTAAGGTGGCGATCTGCCATGTGCTGCGCTACGCGCCGTTCTACGCGGCCATCCGCCGGAAGGTGGTCGAAGGCGCCATCGGCGAGATCCTGAACGTCCAGGCGGCCGAACACGTCTCCTATCATCACGTGGCGGTCGGCTTCGTGCGGGGCAAGTGGAACCGGAAGGACTACTGCCACTCCTCGATGCTGATGGCGAAGTCGTGCCACGACCTGGATCTGATCACCTGGATGAAGAGCGGGGTGCGGCCGCAGCGGGTCGCCAGCTTTGGCAGCAATTTCCAGTTTCGCCCCGAAAAAGCGCCCGCCGGCGCGGGCACGCGCTGCCTGGTGGATTGCCCGATCGAAGCGGATTGCCTCTATTCGGCGCGCAAACACTACATTGACCACCCCGACCGGTGGGCGTTCTATGTCTGGGATTCACTGGAGCACCTGGCGGCCCCGACGATTGCGGACAAAATCGCCTCGCTCAAGGTCAGCCCGTATGGCCGGTGCGTCTGGAAGACCGACATGGATGTGGTGGATCACCAGACGGTGCTGATTGACTTTGCGGACGGCGGCACCGCGACGCTGAACATGATCGGCGGCGCGGCCAAACCCTCGCGCACGATCCACCTGATCGGCACGCGGGGCGAAATCCGCGGCTGCCTGGAAGACAGCGTCTTCACGATTCTGCGGCCCGACTTGCGGCCCGGACATGAAACCGCCGAGGAGATCGTGGATCTGAATGTCGGCGGCGACATGGTCGGCGCGGGCGGCGGCCACGCCGGGGGCGACATGCGGCTGATGGACGATTTCCTCAAGCTGGTGAACGGCGAGCCGCCGTCTCTCTCCAGCACAAACCTGGAAGATTCGGTCAGCGGCCACTTGATCGGCTTCTGCGCGGATCAGGCGATGGCGGAAGGCCGCGTGGTGGAGATTCCGCTGGACGGCCAGCCGGTGACGGGAGGCGCGGCGTGATCTTCCGCACCTTGCAGCGCGACGAAGTGCCGACGATCTGGGGCATTGACCGGGCCGAGATCATCGAGCGCGTGTATCATCTCCGTGAAGGAAAATTAGTGCTCGAACCGGAGTACTTCGCCGCGCAGGGCTGGCCGCCGGGCGAGGCGGAGAAGTACACGCCGCTCCTGCTGGACTGCTACGACCGGGGCGGCGCGTTCGTCGGCGCGTTCGATGGCGCGACGCTCGCCGGTGTCATGATCCTGGAGAGCAAGTTCATCGGCCGAGCGCGGGATATGCTCCAACTCACATTCCTGCATGTCGGCCGGCCCTATCGCGATCAAGGCCTGGGGACGGCGCTCTTCCGGGAAGCGGCGCGGCTGGCCCGTGCGCGCGGCGCGCAACGCCTGTACATCTCCGCGACGCCATCGGAGCACACGATCAGTTTTTACCTGGGCCGCGGCTGTGTCGTGACCGCCGAGCCGGACCCGGAACTGTGGGAGTTGGAACCGGAAGATATTCACCTGGAATATCGGTTTGTGTGATGCATCACGCGCGCAACAGCCCTTGCCGCTCGATCTCGAACGCGACAAATGGCGCGCGTTTCTTGAGATGGGCAAACGTCACGTCGCCAGCGACGTACTCCCTGAAATAAGTCAGCCGTTCGTTGACCAGGTCATCATCTGAATTGAGCCGGAGAATCTCGATTGTCTGAGCGATCGCTTCACGAGACACTGCGTCGAGCGTCGAATTCGGGAAGATGAGAAACGACTTGAAATTCAGCACGAACCATTCCGGCTGAATTGTGAATGGATCCATGATCGCGTTGACGCCCTTCCGGGCATTGAACCGGGCAGAGACGTAACGATAGTTCGCCCATTCATAGGCCAACATCGGGTTGTGTGACTTGGGTATGAAGTGATCAACCGAATGACTTCCAACACTTGCCGGTATCCAGGTAGCCGAGTAGGCGCACACTTCGCCGTATCCTGCGCGCAGATGCGGCAGTACCGATTGCCAGTATGCATGCCCGCGCCAGTCAGTGGACGTTGGATGTGGCTTCACCAGCAAGAAACGGTGACCGGGTTCGCGCACAAGCGCCTGAAAGACATCGGGTTCTGGTTGTGGCTGCACCGGAATCATAGCTCGACACCATGCTGCGCGGCGAAGAATGTCCAACGCGGCCAGAACGAGTCATGCGCCGGAAGATAAGCCGTCAACCGTTGTGAAACTTCGGCCACCTCACCTTGCGTCACCGATTCCTTTTCCTGCAACGCCTTGGCATCCTCCACGGCCTTCTCCGCAAGGACCGAACGGGCCTGACGCAACTCGAAGATATCAGAGCGCAACCACGAATCTATCGTCCCCCACTTGACGAAGTCGTGTTCCTCGACTTCTACTTCGCCTGCATGTTGATTGCGACGCACAAAATCGAGATGGAATAACCGGTCATGGGCGCTGTCAAAGTAAGGCTCAATGGAGGCGGTCACCAGCGGAGAATGTGTAGCGATCAGCAACTGCGCGCGCAATCCAGGATCCAAATCCTGCCGCACATCCAGCAGCGCGGGCAAGATTACCCGCTGCCATTTTGGATGCAGATGCGCCTCGATCTCATCAACCAGGATTACCATGTTCCGTTGAGGCTGCTTGCGGACAAGTTTGGACTGCGCCTTGTGCTCTTCCCAGGCCCAAACAATCAGATAGGCGAGCGCGATAATCCGCTTGACGCCGGCAGAGGCATGGACAATGGGGATATCGCCATATGAATGTGTGATCGTCGGCATCCAGCGCGAGTCCCGTGGTATGCGCGTAGGTTTTCCGGGTGACAGCGGTCCCAAATCGCCGTGCTGCAGGTCAGGCGGCGACAGCCGATTCAACACGCGCTTGAGAGTTTCGAACGGCTGTCTATCGGGGCTGTTCTGCCAATGAATCCAGTCCGCGATGAGACCGTTCGAGAGAAAGGTGGTTTTCCCGGAAGTGTCGTCCTGAAGCCCGTTCCAGACTTCCTCGCGTGAGAAGATCAGCGGCGCGGATACCTTGCGTCCGTCGGCCCTTGACCAATAATCCCGCGCTGGATCCCAGATGGCAAATGCGCCATCCACGCGGGCATACACCAACAGGCCGGGCACTGCCGGGCGCGTAATAGTGGCGGACCATTCTTGCGCATCCCAGTCATAGACCGACTCGCCCTTCTCGCTTTGTCCTGTAATGCCTTGGATCTCGTAGCCGATTCGTGGTTCCGAACGCCTTGCATCTTCTCGCGGGTATGCCGGGAATGCCGACCAGATGCCGCTGAGCGCCCACCAGACACAATCCAGGATGAAGCTCTTCCCGAGACCGTTATCTCCCGTAAGAAGATTGATCCGATCTGTGAATTCCAAGTGCAGATTTCGGGCTGGGCCGACAGCCTGGATCGTTAGCGCCGATAACGTACCACCCTCATCCTCCTGCACAGTCGAAGGCTCAACAATACCTGAAGCGCCATGTCGCCGGCTTGGCGGAAGATGTCCCGTACTCGACATAACAGCACTCCTTTCACCTCACCCTGCATGGTATCAGCCAAACGCGGTTCTCCCCAAGACCCCATTCAACAAGTAAAACCCCGTCTGCCGCCCATCCACCACCCGACACCCCGCCGGCGTGTAGACCACGTCCTCTTCCATCGAGAGCCGCACTTCTTGCCCGCCCCATTCGGCCACCGGGCCGCTCACCGAAAGCTCCATGGTGAAGGCGTTGCCATATTCCAGGACGACATCGCCCCGGCCCGCGTTGTTCTCCTGCTCCCACGGCAGGCCGATCAACGGGCCAGGTTCGTGGAGGTAGAGGCCGAGGGAATGGGAATAGATGCGCGGGTTGGGGATGCCTGCGTGCCGCGCCCGCGCCAGGATGCTCCGCAGCAGTTGGTTCCCCGTGCGCCCGCGCTGAAACTCGGCCATGAACACGTCCTGCAGCCGGTTGCCCTCGGCCATGAGCGCCTGCAGCCCGGCCGGCGCGTCCGTTTCCCCGTCAGCCAGCACGTAGGCCCACTCCTGATGATCGGAGTTCAGCCGCAGGTAGCGGATGCCCACGTCGCAGTGGATCAGGTCGCCGGGGCGGATGACCAGATCGTCGGCCCCGAACTGCGCCTTGACCGCATCGCGGCGCACGGTGTTGAAGAACGGCTTGAACGCGATCTCCAGCCCCAGGTCGGCGCAGCGCTGCCAGTAGAACCATTCCAGGTCGGTCGTGGTCGTCACGCCGGGGGTGATTGCGGCGGGCGTGTAGCATTCGGCGATGATGCCGCGGCCCAGCCGCGCGACCTCCGCGAAGGTCGCGATCTCGTCATCGGTCAAGGTCGCCAGCCAGCGCGTCGCCAGCGGCTCGGCCGATTGCAGCCGCGCGACGTAGCGGTCGGGCAGGTGCGCCACGAGCTGCTGGTACAGATTGTGCGTCAGCCCGCCGGCCGCCCACTGGATCGCGCCGATGTTGATGCCGATGCGCTTGGGGTCGCGTTCTTCCACGATCTGGCGCAAAAGCGGCCACTGCTCCCGCTCAAGCTGCCCCCGATAGGGCCGGTCGTAGAGATCGTGGGTATTCACCCCGGAGATGTTGATCCGCTCCACGCCCGCCGCCCCGCGGTCGCAGAAGACCAGGAGTTGCAGGATCGGGCACCAGGTATCCATCGGGATCAGCGTCGTGAAGATCGGGTCCGGGTTGTCTTCCTGGCACAGGACGATCCACATGTCGAAGCCGGTCTCGCGCATTGCCAGCGGCAGCACGGTGTCGAGCCGGCTGCGCAGGTTGCGATTGATGATGGCGGCCCGTTCGCGCATCGGACGGGTGCTGAGGGGGGAACGAACGTCGCTCATGGAGCCTCCTTGGGGGGTTGGACTGACGATGGGCGCAGCGGCTTCACCTGGAGCGTGCGCCCATCGCTGATCGCCTCGATCCGGCCGTTTTGATCGGTGCGGAAGATTTCGGCCTGGGCCGCGGCCAGCCGCTTCAACACATCGGGATGGGGATGGCCGAAGGTGTTCTCGGCGCCGACCGGGATGACAGCCCACCGCGGGGCCACCCCGGCCACGAATTGCGCCGAAGTCGAGCCTTTGCTGCCGTGATGGCCGACCTTGAGCAGATCCGCCCGCAGCGGAAGTCCCGCTTTCAGCAACTCTGCCTCCGCCTCCACCTCGGCGTCCCCGGTCAGCAGCAGGCTCGTCTGGCCGTACTCCAGCCGGAGCACGATGGCGTTGTTGTTGTCGTCGGAGGCGGTGCCCCGGAGCGGCCGCGGCCCCGGATGAAGCACAGTGAGCTGCGCCTGGCCGAGGGGGATGCGCATCCCACGTTCGGCGATGGCGCGCGGGACGTGGCGGTGCGCCAGCCCGGTGCGCCAGGCTTCGGCCAGCGGCGCCGCATCCGACAAATGCGTATCCAGGACCTGCGCCACCTGGTAGCGGTCGAGCAGGGGGATCAGGCCGGTGATGTGGTCGCCGTCGGGGTGGGTGAGCACGACCAGGTCGAGGCTGCGATCCCAGAATGGCAGCAGCGCGCCCAACTCGTTGAGCAGCGCGGTGGGGCTGGGGCCGCCGTCCACGAGGATCTGCCGGCCGTCGGGCGCCTGGATCAAGATCGCGTCCCCCTGGCCCACATCCAGGAAATAGACATGCAGCTTGCCGTCGGGCAGCCCGCGCAGCGCCAGCCAGATCAGCGCGGCCACGAACGCCAACGTCGCCACCCAGCGCCACCCCGATAGCTGCTGCTTCAAGCCCTGGATCATGTCTCTCACGCCCCGATATTTACCGGTAACGCAGGGCCGTTCGGCTGAGCTCACGACGAAGCCTTGTGCCCGTCTGATCCCGCCCCCTGCCCGCCCAAACGCCCACGAGGGGCTGTGCTACGCGTGTCGGGGATCGAGTGAATCACGCCTCGCCCGCCGGTTCGGCCGGCGTTTCCGGGGGCGCCGGTTCGGCCGGCTCGGCGGGTGGGGCCGCCGCGGGCGCGGGCGGATTGAGCCGGACCGCCGGCTTCAATCGCTCCGGCGCGACTTTATTGCCCTTGCCGCAATGCGGGCAGATGAGTTGGGCGTGCTTTTGACCCTGGCTCGCGGCCAGGGCCGCCTGGGTCGCCTCGGCGACCGGCGTGAACCGGCGCGAGCACTTGGCGCAGGTGATTGCGATCATGTTGTTTTCCTCTCAGATTCGGGAGTTACGGGCTGGTTGCACGGCAACTGCTCGGGGAAGCGTTCCGTCAGGGTCACGAAGTCCTCGATGGCGCCCAGGATTTGCCAATCGAGCACACTGCTCACCTGCGAATCCACGACGCCGGGGACCGTGCGCACCCAACTCATGGTGTAGCCGGTGAGGGCCGCGGTGCGCTCGCCCACGAGCAACAACATCAGGTCGGCCTCAGTGGAGTGGAAGAGCTTGACCACCCAGACGACCTCGACCTCTTTGTGCTTGGGCAGCCCCACTAGCGCCTGGTACACCTCGCGATCACGGCCGGGTTGGGTCTTCACCTCGACCGTCGCAGCCGCCCGCCGATCCCAGACCGCGTTTTGAAGTGCGATGTCCATGACGGCATCCCCGCACACGACGCCATCGAACGCCAGCCGGGCCGAGGTGCCGCGCACGCCAGGGACGGTGCGGATCACATCCACCAGGAAGTCGTCGAAACGCATCAGATCATGCACCAGGCACACCACGCGCAGGTCGGCGCGCTCGCGCAGCCAGTTGACCCACAGCGGCGTGACGCATTGGTCAGTGGCGTTCGTGAGGTTTTCCAGCAGGCCTTCCCGGGCTTGCTCATCCTGACCGGCGTAAATGTCAATATCAATCACGGTCAGCGTTGGCTGCATCAGACGGCTCCTTGGTGGTTGTTCGCTTTTCTGCCCCACATCTTAGCACGGTTCCCGGTCTACGCCAAAGTCAGCCAATCAAAAGATGATTCCACGCCTTTGCGGTCTCCGACCGAAAGGATGGTATAATAGACGGCAACCATATTGAACGGCGAAAGAGAAACCCATGGACTTGACGCAACTGAGCCAGATGGTGGCCTGGCTGGACGAAGAACACCGCCGCGACCGCGAAGAGATCGCCCGAACCGATCAACGACTGCAAAGCATGGTCATCGAGAACCAGGAGCAGTCGCGCCGGATTCAAGATCTGGAAGGCCGCCTGGCAAATACCCAGGCGCAACTGACCCAATTCGCCCAAATTCAGCAGGCGTTGCAGCAACTGAAAAATGAAGTCGTGGTGCTGCTGGACAAACAGTCCGAGACGCGGCTGCAAATGGAACGCGAGATCGAACGCGCCCGGATGAGCGATCGCGAGGCGTTGTCACGCGGCATCGCCGAGGTGCGCAAGGAGTTGCCGCGCATCGGCCGGACCGAAGAAGAACTGGTGTCGCGGCGGGCCGAGGATCAACGGCTCGGCGAAATGCTGTTGGCGCTGCGCCAGTCGGTCAACAACTTCAGCAAAGACCTCGACGAACGCACCCGCACGCTGCCCTACATGGTCGAACAGCGCGCCCAGGACAACAAGCGCATCGCGCAGCTTCAGGCGGAACATGTTGAACTGCTGAAACGGATTGATCTGGTCTCGGCCAAGCCGCCGGTGCTGGAAGAGCGCATCAGCCGGCTCGAACGCGACCTGTCGAAAATCCAGCCGATCCCCGAGCTGTTGCGCACCGAGCAGCAGGCCTTCCTGGAGGGACAGCGCGTGACCGATGTCGAGCGCAGCCGCCAGATAACAGTGTGGGAAACTGAGTTCCTGCAGCAGCGCGAGCTGATCGAAAAACAGGTCGTGCGCCTGCGCGAATTCACCGCCCAATACGACGCGGCCGGCCGGGCCATCAAGACGCTGGAAGAATTCCAGACATCCATGATCCGCGATCAGCGGCAGATCAGCGAGCTCCAGCGACTGGCCGAAGAGCGCCAGCGCAAGGAACTGGCCGAGTGGCAGGCCGAGAACGAGCAACGGTGGAAGAAAGAGACGCTGCGCTGGGATTACACGATCCAGGAGCAGCAGAAAGTCAACCAGAAGCTCGCCGACCGTTTCCCGCCGACCGAAAAGATCGTGGCCCTGCTGCAACGCGAGATCGAGACCCTTTGGAAGCTCCAGGAGCAGTTGGGAACCCGGCAACTCCAGGAAGCCCAGCACCTCCTCGACTTGGTCGGCAAGGCGTTGGAAGATCGGCCGAAGGCAGAAGGCCGGTAGACCAGCGACGCGTGATGCGTGAGGAATGAAAGCCCACGTATTGCGTATTGCGTATTGCGTATCATGGAGCACGAGTAACCATGCGCGTCATCGGCACCGCCGGCCATGTGGATCATGGCAAATCTACCCTGGTGTTAGCCCTCACCGGCATTGACCCGGATCGTCTGCGCGAGGAAAAAGAGCGCCAGATGACCATTGACCTGGGCTTCGCCTGGCTCACGCTGCCGGGGGGCGAATCGGTCGGGGTCATTGACGTGCCGGGGCACATTGACTTCATCAAGAACATGCTGGCCGGGGTCGGTGGGATTGACGCCGCCCTGTTCATCGTCGCCGCTGACGAAGGGGTGATGCCGCAGACGCGTGAGCACTTGGCGATCCTCGATCTGCTCCAGGCACCCGCCGGGGTGGTCGCGCTGACCAAAGTAGACGCGGTGACGGAAGAAGGCTGGGCGGAACTGGTCGAGGCGGATGTGCGCGACACGCTGGCCGGCACCTGCCTGGCGCACGCACCCATCATCCCCGTGTCGGCGCGCACGGGCGTGGGGCTGGCCGCGCTCAAACAGGCGCTGGCCGACGCCCTGGCGACCGTGCCCCCGCGCCGCGACAAGGGGCAGCCGCGGCTGCCGATTGATCGCACCTTCAGCGTGGCCGGCTTCGGCACGGTCGTCACCGGCACGTTGAGCGATGGCGCGTTTCGGGTCGGCGACGAAGTCGAGGTCGTGCCCGGCGGCCTGAAGGCGCGCATCCGTAGCCTGCAAACGCACAAACGCGCGGTCGAGGTGGGTTGGCCGGGCAGCCGCCTGGCGATCAACCTGACCGGCCTTCATCCCGACCAACTGCGCCGCGGGATGGTGGTGACCCGGCCCGGCAACCTACAGCCGACCCTGTTGGTAGATGTGCGGCTGCGCCTGGTCGCCGCCGATTCCCCGCTGACCGGTGAAGCATTGGCGCCGTTGCGGCACAACCAGGCGGTAGATTTCTTTAGCGGCGCGGCCGAAACGCCCGCGCGCGTGCGCCTGCTGGATGTCGAGCAGCTTGTGCCGGGCGCGACGGGTTGGGCGCAATTGCGGCTGGATGAGCCGGTGGCCGTTGGGCCAGGCGACCGTTTCATCATCCGCCAGGCCTCGCCGAGCATGACGATCGGCGGCGGGACGATCGTCAATGCGCACCCGCGGCGGCGTTGGCGGCGCTTCCAGCCCGATCTGATCGCCCAACTGGAAATCCTCGCGCGCGGCACGCCCGAAGACCTGCTGCTGCACGCGTTGACCACCGCCGAGCTTTCATCGCTCAAGGCCGCGGTCGAGCGCAGCGGGCTGGATGCTGCGACAGCCGAGCGCACGCTGGCGGGGCTGATTGCCGGCGGCCAGATCATCCCGCTGGGGGTCGCACAGCCGCCCCTGGCCGGCAGCAGCGCGCCGGCGCTCTCGCTCGGCGGCTGGCACGCGCTGGCCGGCCGCATGGCCGAGGCCCTGGCCGACACCCATGCGCAATACCCGCTGCGCCCCGGCCTGGGCCGCGAAGAACTGAAGAGCCGGCTGCAGGGCCGCGCAAAATGGCCCGCGAAGCTCTTCAACGAACTGCTGGCCCGCGCGGTCGCGGAAGGGGTGGTCGAAGAAGCGGGCGAAACGGTGCGGCGGCCCGGCTACCAGATCACCTTCACGCCCGAACAGCAGGGCAAGGTCAACGCGCTGCTGGCCGCATTCCGCCGCCAGCCGTACACGCCCCCCTCGATGGCCGAAGCGGTCGCCATGAGCGATGCCGAGATCGTCAGCGCGTTGATGTATCAGGGTGTGCTCGTTCGGCTGAGTGAAGATGTTCTATTCTTGCGCGAAACCTACGAAGAAATGGTGCGCCGGATCGTCGCATATATCAAAGAGCATGGCAGCATGACCGTGGCCCAGGTGCGCGACGAGTTCAACACCAGCCGCAAGTACGCGCTCGCGATCATGGAACGACTGGATGAACAAAAGATGACACGTCGGGTCGGGGATGAGCGGGTGCTGCGGTGATCGTACACAAATACAGACACCCAATTCATTCGAGTGCATTCAAAGCGGTGAGCTACCCGGCCGTGATCGCGGCCAGAATCCGCTCCGCGGTCGCGGGCGTCTGGCGGATGCGCGCGCCGATGGCGCGGGAGATCGCGTTGATGATCGCGGGCGGCGTGGGTAGGAGGGTCGCCTCGCCCAGCCCTTTGACGCCGAACGCGGCGTAGCGCCCCGGCGCTTCCACCAGCCGCACCCGAATCTCCGGGATGGATGTGATCGTGGGCAGCCCATAGGTGGAAAAGCCCCGGCTGATCCCCGGCACGAACTCCTCGATCAGCGCCGACCCCAGCCCCATCACCACCCCGCCCTCCACTTGCCCGACCGCGTCCCGCGGGTTGATGACCTTGCCCACATCATGCGCCGCGACAATCAGCTTGACCGCCGGTTTGCCGGTCTCCAGATCCACCTCGACCTCGGCCAGGTGCGCGGCGGTGAGGAAGAAGGGCAGGTAGTCGCCCGCCCGGTCGTCGGGATAATGCCGCGACAGATCTATTACCCCGCGAATCCGTCGCGGCTGGCCGGCGCGCGCCATCTCGGCCGCGACCGCGGTCAGGGGCAGCGCCGGGCCATCGGTCGAGCGGCTGCGCACGGCGTCGTCGGTCAGGATCAGGTCGTCGGGCGGCCGGTCGAGCAGCTCGGCGGCCGTGGCGCAGATCGCAGCCGCCAGACGCCGCGCGGCATCCACGACTGCGCTGCCCACCCAGTAGGTGGCGCGGGAGGCGCCGGTCACGTCGCCGTCGAGCGTGTGCGCCGTGTCCGCGTTCACCAGCCGGATGACCGCCCGCGAGACCCCCAACGTTTCGGCCGCGAGTTGCGTGAAGACGGTCTCGATCCCCTGGCCGAACTCGGCGGCCGACGCGTAGACCGTGATGCCGCCATCCAGCCCAAGCTCGGCCTCGGCCTGGCTGCGCGCCGCGCCGTATTTGCCAAAGCGATACATCATCGCGGCCAGCCCGACCCCGCGGCGCCGCGGGCCGCGGCCCGGATCGGCATTGAAGGCCGCGACGCGCGCGGTCATCTCGCGGTAATCATCTTGCAGCGCCTCCAACACCGGCCGGATCCCCAGCGTCTCACCGATGGGCAGCCCGGTCCCGGTGTGGTCGCCGTCGGCCAGCAGGTTGTGCAGGCGGAAGGCCAGCGGGTCGGCGCCGAGCTGCTGGCACAGCTCATCCAGCAGGCACTCCGTCGCAAAGACCGATTGCGGTGTGCCAAAGCCGCGGAACTGCCCGGCCTTCGGGCCGTTGCTGTACAACACCCGCGCCTGCACATCCACCCCCGGCCAGCGATACGGCCCGACGCTGGCGACGACGGCATAGTCCGCAATGTAGCGACCGGCCGAGTCGTACGCGCCCGTGTTCACCTCGATCTCCATTTGCAGGGCGGTCAGGCGGGGTATCTGCTGCCCATCTTCCCTGCCTGCGGCGCGCCACCGGCCGCCCACCGTCCCGCGCAGCGTGTACGGATGGCGCTTCGGCGCGGCGTCCATCACCTCGCGGCGGCTGTAGACCATCTTCACCGGCTTGCGCACAGCATACGCGGCGAGCGCGGCCGCGGCCATCGGGTAAACATCCTGCCGGCCGCCGAAGCTGCCCCCCATCGGTGGGTTGATCACGCGGATGCGCTCGATCGGCAGTCCCAGGATCGTGCTCAGATAGGCGCGGTTCCAGTGCGGCTCGTGGCTGCCACAGATGACGGTGAGCCGATCCGCTTCATCCCAATACGCCACAGCCGACTCGCGCTCCATCGCCATGTGCGCCTGAAACGTGGTGCGATACGTCGCGGAGACGACCACATCGGAACCGGCCAGCGCGGCGGACGCGTCGCCGGTGTGCGCGGCGGCGGTCGCCAGCAGGTTGTTCTCGTGGATGCGGATCGCGTCGGGAGCCTCCGCGCCGGCCACGTCGAGGGTGTGTGGCAGCACCGCGAACTCGACGCGCACGGCATCCGCGCCGGCCGCGGCGGCTTCGGGCGTCCGACCGACGACCAGCGCGATGGGATCGCCCAGCATCCGCACCTTGCCGCCGACCGGGGCCAGCAGATGCTCGTCCTGCGAATAGCCGCCCAGCCCGATGTTTTCTCCCGGCACATCGGCCGCGGTGAGCGCCGCGACGACGCCGGGGACGGCGAGCGCGGGGCCGGTGTCCAGGCGGATGATCTGTGCGTGGAAATGCGGGCTGCGCACGAACGCCACATGGTGCATGTCGGGCAGGGTGATGTCGCCGGCGTAGCGGGTCGCGCCGCTGACGCGGCCCCAGCCGTCGTGGCGCGTCGGGTCGCCGCCGATGACGCACGCGGATGGCAAGGTGACATGGTGACAAGGTGAACGAGCTTCTACGGCATCTGACAGGATCGTTGCGGCGCGCTCGACGGCGGCGATGATGCGCGTGTAGCCGGTGCAGCGGCAGATGTTGCCGGCCAGGGCGGTCGCGATCTCGGCGCGGGTCGGGTGCGGGGTGTGGTCGAGCAGCGCCTTGGCCGAGAGCAACATGCCGGGCGTGCAATAGCCGCACTGCACCGCACCGGCTTCCAGAAAGGCGGTTTGCAGCGGGTGGGGCTGTTCGGGCGTGCCCAACCCCTCGATCGTCGTCACCGCGCGGCCGGCGATTTCGCCCGCCAGCAGCAGGCAGGAGCGCTGCGCCGCGCCGTCCACGATCACCGTGCATGCGCCGCACTCCCCTTCCATGTCGCAGCTTTGCTTGACCCCGGTCAACCCCAGGTCGTCGCGCAGCACGTTCAGCAGCGGCCGGGCCGG
>CAZYHE010000038.1:10278-15064 GCA_964647225.1 uncultured Anaerolineales bacterium | reverse complement strand
GCCGCGTCGAAAGTCATCGGCGGCCGGACCTTGAGCACGTTGTCGTGCGGGCCTTCCGTGCCGAGCAGGACGCGAAGCTCCCGCATGCGGTCTTTCACATAGCTCGCCTGCTGCGTGGCCGGCGCCCGCGTCGCGCGATCGGTCACCAGATCGAGGCCGATGAACAGCCCCGTGCCGCGCACGTCGCCGATGAGGGGGTGGCGCTGCGCCAGCTCCCGCAGGCCCGCCAGCAGCGTCTCACCCAC
This sequence comes from uncultured Anaerolineales bacterium, assembly GCA_964647225.1. Lineage (GTDB taxonomy): Bacteria > Chloroflexota > Anaerolineae > CG2-30-64-16 > CG2-30-64-16 > CAZYHE01. The sequence continues at coordinate 14,819 of CAZYHE010000038.1, read as the reverse complement.
CCGCCATGCGTGGGCTTGCAGCCCCTCTTCCTCCAACACATCGAGCACCGCCGCCCCGACCGCGCACGAGACGCTGTTCCCCCCAAATGTGCTGAAGAACTCCGGCCCGGTCGCGAAGGAGGCCGCGATGGCCGGCGTGGTCACGACCGCGGCCAGCGGATGGCCGTTCCCCAACGGCTTGCCCAGAACGAGGATGTCGGGCACGACGCCTTGTAGCTCGAAGCCCCAGAAGTGCGTGCCGGTGCGGCCGAGCGCGGTCTGCACGTCGTCGGCGATGCAGACGCCGCCGGCCTCTCGCACGTCGCGGTAGACCGCGGCCAGGAAGCCGGCGGGCAGGATGATCTGGCCGCCGACGCTCGGCAGGCACTCGGAGATGTAACCGGCCACGCCGCGGCCCCGCGCCTGCACCGCCGCGATCTCCGCCCGCACGAGCGCGGCGTAGTGCGCGCCGGCCTCTTTGTAAAGCCGGTTGCCAACCGGCTCTACACGATACACATCGGGCAGCGCCGTCACATGCACCCAATCGGGCGCGCCGGGGCCGCCGGGCCGGTTGAATTTGTACGGGCTGATGTCCATCGCGCCGGTGGTGTTGCCGTGGTACCCGTGATCCATCACCAGCATGTCCCGGACGCCGGTGTGAGCGCGGGCCAGTCGCAGCGCGAGTTCGTTCGCTTCGCTGCCGGAGTTCACGAAGAAGCAGACCGAGAGCGGGGCCGGGAGCCGGGCCACCAGGCGGTCGGCGTAGTCCAGCCACGAGTCGTACAGATAGCGCGTGTTCGTGCTGAGCAGGCGCATCTGTTGCGCGGCGGCCGCGACAACGCGCGGGTGACAGTGGCCGACGTGCGGCACGTTGTTGTAGGCGTCCAGGTAGGCGCGGCCCTCGGCGTCGTAGAGCAGATGCCGCCAGCCGCGCACTGCATGAAACGGCTCAGCGTAACTGAGCTTCAGGTTGGCCGCCGACCGGGCCGTCCGCCTGGCGCGCATCGCCTGCGCCGAGGGATCCTCCCAACACACGCGCGCGTCGGGCAGATTCAGCAGTGCAGCCGGGCATGGGTTGAGCGCCGACCGGGCCACGTACTCGCCGGGCGACACCGAGCCTTGCGGGGTGTCGCCGGCCGGACTCACGTCTTCGACCAACAGTTGGACGTGGATGTGCGGCGGCCAATCGCCGTTCTCGTGTTGCTCACCCAGGACGGCGAACGCCTCGCCGGCCGCGATGGATTGGCCGGGCTGGAGCGCCTCGACGCTGGCCCGTGAAAGATGGCCGTAAAGGACCTCGAACGGTTCGCCTGCGTCGGTGCGGTGGCGCAGCACAACCAGCCCGCCGTAGTCGAAGCGGTCGGGGACCCAGCGCGCCTGCGCCACTTCGCCGGACAGCGGCGCGTGGACGACCGTGCCCGCGGGCGCAAACAGATCCACTGCGATGTGCCGGGTGCGCCGCACCGCCAGCGGGTCGCCGCCCCCGCCGAAGACCGGCCCCGCGTTGATCGGCCGCGGTTCGCCGTAGCGGCCGATGCCGAGCCGTCGCCACGTGCCAGCCCGCCCTGGCTCTGCCAAGCGGGCCAGGGGCACTTCGCAAGTGCCTGGCACGTTCTGGGGCGCGCGTAGAACTGCATCCACACGTGCCCCGCACACGTCGGCGTCGAACCGTTCGGGATCATCCCCGCCGAGGATGGATGCAAATGAAAGATCGAGCACGACGCCCCCGGCGGCCGGCCGGTCGGGACCGAAGATCTCGGCGAAGGAACCGCGGCGCGCCCCGAGCCAGGCCAGCACGCGGGTGGATTTCGGCCAGGGATCGCGGCCGCACGCGGCGCGCAGCCGCGCCTCGGCCAGCCGCGGGTCGTAGTCGTGGAGCTGTTCCAGCAGCCGCCACGCCGGCGCCTCGCTGATGGTGACGTAGGGATCATCGGGCCGCGCGCGCTTCGCCAGCGCGGAGTTGACCACGCTGACGGCCAGCCGCGTCAGGATGAGCGGGAAGAGCAGCGCCAGTTCGTCGTCCTGGAGGGGGAAGGCGCGGTGATAGCCCGCGACGAGCGCCTCGGCCGCCGCGAACGGCTCGGCCTTGCCCATCATCGCGTAGGCGGCCGCTATCGCCGGCTCGGCCACCAGGGCGGTCCGGCACATGTCGCCGAAATCGAGCAGGCCGGTCAGCCGTTGCCCCCCATCCGGTGTATATGCGACCAGGAGGTTGTAGTCGTTGGCGTCGCCGTGGATCACCCCGCGGCGCGCCGCTTCCAATCGGGGAGAGAGGTCGCGCACGAAGCGGTCGGCGATGCGGCTGGCAAGGGCGCGCCGGTCGGGGTCTTCGATGGCGTCGCACGCGTCCGCGATCCAGCCCGCGCGGCGGAGGTCCCATTTGAAGTCGCGCTCGACCGCCGGGTGCTGGAAATCCCGCAGTGCGGCATCCACCTGCCCCAACGCCGCGCCGATCTGTCCCAGCAGCGCGGGAGTATGCGGCCGGGTCTCGCCCATCGTGCGGCCGGGCAGGTAGGAGAGGAGCCAGGCCAGCCGCTCATCCCCCTCGCGGTCTATCAACGCGGTGATCGCTGCGCCCGTGCGCGTGCGGATCAAGCGCGGTATCGGCAGGGCCGGCCAGCGCGCGGCCAGCGTGTCGAGCGCGCGGCACTGCATATCCACCAGCGCAGCATCGCAATCGCGGCGCATGACCTTGAGCAGATAGCGTTGCGCGCCGCTTTCTACTCGGAGGTTCAGGTCCAATTCCCCGACCAGCCCGTGCAGCTTCCCCGTCATGCCGTAAGCCGAACCGAGCAGAGTTTGCAGCGTATCGTGATTGGCAGTCAACCAGGCGCTCAGAGTCGTCGCCATGCGTTTTCTCCTTCCTCTACCACCGAAGCGTATTCAACATTGACTTGGAGGATGCCTCTAATGCGCTCGGAAGTCAAGTTACGGGATCGCATCCCAAACTGGCGCAGAGTGGCAGGTTGTGGTACATAGAAAAGCATCACCCGTAGGAGATAGAGAAGCATGAAGCCAAGAGACCATACGCAGCTCCTGCAAGAGCTGTCGGCAGCGTATGCGCAGCACGCGCCCCGGTCGGCGGCGCTGAACCACCGGGCGCAGCAGGTGATGGTGGACGGCGGCAGCCACAGCCTGCGCTTGATCCAGCCCTGCCCGCCCCGCCTGACCGAGGCGCACGGCGCGTATGTGCGCGACGCCGACGGCCACGAAATCTTGGATTTTTGGCAAGGGCATCACGCCAACATCCTGGGGCACAATCCGCCGGTCGTCACCGAGGCGCTGAGCGAGGCCTTCGCGTCGGGCCAGGGGCTGTTGACCGGGTTCACCGACGAACTCCAGATCGAGGTCGCCGAAATCATCTGCCGGCAGACGGGGGCCGAACGCGTTCGGTTCACCACCAGCGGCGCGCTGGCGACCATGTACGCGATCCTGCTGGCCCGCGCCTTCACCGGCCGCGAGCGGGTGCTGAAGGTGGGCGGCGGCTGGCATGGCGCGCACCCGTGGGGGTTGGTGGGCGTACACATGGGCGCCGGCGACCAGGCGTGGGGCGTGGAGAGCGCGGGCGTCCCGGCGGCGGTCACGGGCGAGGTCGTCGTGACCGGCTACAACGACCCCGACGCCCTGCGCCGCAGCTTTCATGAGCACGGCGACCGGCTGGCCTGCTTCATCGTGGAGCCGTTCATCGGCGCCGGCGGTTTCATCCTGGCGACGCCCGAATACCTACAGACCGCCCGCGAGCTGGCCGACCAGTACGGCGTCGTGCTGATCTTCGACGAGGTGATCAGCGGCTTCCGCTTTCGGGCGGGGGATCTCGGCGCGCTCTACGGCATCCGGCCCGACCTGGCGACCTTCGCCAAGATCATCGGCGGTGGGATGCCCGTCGCGGCGGTGGCCGGCCGCCGTGGCATCATGCAGCTCTGCGGCCGCGCCGGGGGCAGCCGGGTGGCCTTTTCAGGCGGGACCTATTCCGCACATCCGGCTGCGATGCTGGCCGCCCGCGCCATGCTGACCTACCTGGTTGAGCACGAGGCGGAGATCTACCCGACCATCGGCCGGCTGGGAGCCGCGATGCGACGGACCATCGAGGACGCGTTCGCCGCCGAGGGGATCGGCCCCGTGCGTTGCACGGGCGAAGGCAATGCGGTGGTCGCGCATAGCTCGGTTGCCATACCCCATTTCCTGTACCGGGACGACAGCCCGCTGGTCCGACCCGAGGATGTGAACGACCCGGCCCGTTGCGATGTACGCTTGCGGGATCAGGCGCTCCAATTGGCCTTGCTGCTGGAGGATGTCCATGTGGTGCATGGCGCCGGCACAGCCAGCGCGGCGCATACCCTGACCGACATAACGCGGCTGGGCGAGGCGTGCCGTCGCGCCGCACGGCGGATCAAGCCATACCTGTAAAGCAAACCACGCGCCCTGCGCCTGCCGAAGGGCCGCGCTTCGACAGGCTCAGCGACCGTGTTCCAGATATTTTGGTGGCAGTCCCGCTCATTCCCGCTGGGTTAGCGCATCTTCCGATAGCCCGTACTGCCCGCCCACCGCCACCATCTCCTGCC
>CAZYHE010000038.1:0-10178 GCA_964647225.1 uncultured Anaerolineales bacterium | reverse complement strand
GTTAGCGCATCTTCCGATAGCCCGTACTGCCCGCCCACCGCCACCATCTCCTGCCAGACGCTATCCGGCAGGGTGATCCCGTCGCGCAGCCGTTGTTCTTTCGCCCGAAATTCCGGCTCGCCGGGGATCAGGATTTCGTCGAAGCCGGGCGCGGTGTTCCCAGCCTTGATGTAGGCCGCCAGCCGATCCACGGTGTCGGTCAACTCCTCCACCGGGCAGAAGGCCGCGATGTCAATCGCCATCATGAAGACGCCGTTGCCAGTCGAATGCTCCGGCAGCGAAGTGCAGCCGTGCCCCGTCAGCGCGCCGCCGAGCAGATCGGCGACCATCAGCAGGCCGTAACCTTTGTGCCCGCCCAGCGGCAGGATGACGCCGCCGTCGTAGAAATCGGCCGGGTTGGTGCTGGGATTGCGGTCGCGATCCAGGATTTGGCCTTCCGGGATCGGCACGCCCTTCGAGACCGCCACCCGCAGCTTGCCCTCGGCTGTGACCGAGGTTGCGAAATCCATCAGGAACGGCGTGCCGCTGCGCGGGAAACCGTACGCGAAGGGATTCGTGCCGAAGACCCGATCCACCCCGCCGAAGGGCGCGGTGAGCTGCGACGAGTTACACGTCACGAAGCCGATCAGGCCATGCTCGACCGGCAGCAGCGCGTATTCGCCCAGGCGGCCGATGTGCGACGAGTTGCGCAGCCCCACGGCGGCCAGCGAGTGTTGTTTCGCTTTGGCGATGGCGATCTCCATCGCGCGTCGTGCAGCCACCTGGCCGAACGCCCAATGCGCATCAATCAGCGCGGTCGTGGCCGTCTCACGCACGATCTCCAACTCGGCGCGGGGGTTGATCTGGCCTCGTTCGACCCCGCGGATGTACTGCACGAGGCGGATGACGCCGTGCGAGTCGTGGCCGGTCAGGTTGCCCTCGACCAGCGACGCGCTGACCAGTTGCGCCGTGTCGGCAGGGACGTTGGCCGCCTCCAGCAGGCGGCGGCCCATTTGTGCCAGGTGGGTTGCGTTGAATGTAGGCATGCGTGATCATTCTCCAGCCAGGGATGTTTCGACGCCAGGTGAACGGGCAGGCGCTTCGACGGACTCAACGACCGTGTTTTCCGATCGTTTTGCGGGCGAATCGAGCTTGCGCACATAGTTCATCAGTAGGGCGCTGGCGAGGGCCAGGCCCGCGCCCATCAGAAAGAGCGGCGGATAGCCGGTCGCGGCCGCCAGCCGGCCGCCGACCAGGCTGGTCATACTAAAGCCCAGCCCCAACGCCATGAAGCCCGCGCCGGAGACGATCCCGCGTTGGCCCGGCTCGGCGAACTCCATTTGCAGCGTCTGGTAGGCCGGCATCCACAGGCTGAAAAGCCCCAGGACGACGATCGTGCCCACCGCGGCCGCGATCCAGTGCGGCAGGAGCGCCATCATCACCAGATCGAGCATCAGCGCCAGCGACGCCACGATCATCGCCTGGCCGCTGCCGAAGCGCCGCGCCAGCCGCGTGCTGTTCAGCGCAGCGAAGACCGCCAGCGCCATCCCCGCGCCGTTGATGATACCGATCACCGAAGTCGGCATGGCGAACGCGGTGTCCATGTACGCATAGGTGAAGACCCGGCAGGCGGCGACCCCGCCCTGGTTCAGGAAGCCGCACAGCAGCAGAAGCAGGATCGGCCGGCTCAGCCCCCGCGGCGCGCGGCCCGCGCCGGCCGGCCGGCTTTCGGCCAGCGCGCCGGTGCGCGTCACCAGGAAGACGGCGACGCCGCCCAGGCCCAGGCTGACGAGCAGCCCGTAGCGGTAGGGCGCAGGCTGCGCGGTGGTGGTCTGCAACAGCGCGGCGAACAGCTCAGGCAGCAGCCCGGCCAGCACCAGCCCGATCAGGTTGGCGAAGCCCATCAGCGCCTCGCGCAGCGCGTAGGCCGCGCGCAGATGCTCGGGCGGGGTTGTCGCCACCAGGATCGGCACCGAGTTGACGATCAGCAGCGACCAGCCCACTGTGGTCACCAGCTCGGCCACCACCGGCCAGGCCGCCCGCAGCGCAGGCGGCACGATTTCGGTGAGCGGGAGCAGGCCCAGGCCGGCGAACAGCACCACGGCCCCCAGCACGAGCGCCCGCCGCGCGCCCAGCCGCGTGCCGATCGCGCCCGACGGCAGCCCCATCACGCCGAAGAGGAGCGAACCGGACGCATAAAGCACGCCGATCAGCTCCAGCCCGGCGCCGAGCCGCAGCAGATAGATGACGCGCAGGAGTTGGGTGATCCCCATGAAGCCCGCGGCGAACACCATCAGCGACGCGTTGATCAGCCAGACGTCGCGGCTGAACTTGGGGAAGGACGCGGGCAGGCGCATCACACCTGGCCGGACGCGCCGAACAATTCGATGTAGAAGCTGCACCGCTCCTGGAAGGTGGCCGCGGCGATGCGGGCCACGTCGAAGTAGGTGAGATCTTTGGCGCGCGCTGCCTCGGTGATCCGCCGCGCCGAGGTCATAAACAGCTCGGTCGCCACGTTGACTTTGGCGATGCCGGTCTCGATGGCCGACCGGAACTGCGCAGCGGAGAGGCCGGAGCCGCCGTGCATCACCAGCGGGATCTCCACCCGGCGGCGGATGGCCGCCAGCAGGTCGAGATCGAGGTGCGGCTCGCCCTGGTAGACGCCGTGCGCCGTGCCGATGGCGACCGCCAGGAAGTCCACGCCGGTCTCGGCCACGAACTTCTCGACGATGGCCGGATCGGTGAAGCCCATCCGTTGCGCGCCGAAGCTCTGATACTCCTGGCCGCTGCCGACGTGCCCCAATTCCGCCTCGACCGCGACGCCGACCGCGTGTCCCGCGCGCACGACCAGTTTGGTCTGGGCGATGTTGTCTTCGAGCGGCAGTTTAGAGCCGTCGAACATCACATCGGTGAAGCCGAGCGAGATGGCGCGGATGCACTGCTCGAAGCTGGAGCCGTGATCGAGCATCAGCGAAGCCGGGACGCTGGCCCGTGCGGCCGCCGCGCGGATATAGGCCACGTTCGCCGCCCCGTTCGGCTGATCGAACATGCCGCCGTACAAACCGATGAAGGCGTGCGCCCGTTGCGCCTCGAACGCCTGAATCATGCCGTCGGTCGCGGCCATGTCGGAAGTGTCGAACAGCGGCAGGGCATACCCGCCCGCCTGCGCCGCCTTCAACGCGTGGATTACTGAGACTAATGCCATGAGGGTGTTCCTCTCTGACGAATTGTTTGAAGTAGATTGGTAGATTGGTGGATTGGTAAATTGGGGGACGGGAATACTCGCCAACTTACCAACTTACCAACCTACCAATGTACCAATGTACCAATGTACCAACCTACCACTCTACCAACTTACTAATCTACCACCCGCCCCGTTCCCGCAGAAACTCGACCACCTGGTCGAAGCATGGGATCGGCCGCCGGCCGCCCAGCCCGGCACATTTCAGGGCCGAGACCGCGGTGGCGAAATGGACGCTGCGGCGGACATCCCAGCCGCGCAGCATCCCGATGATGTACGCGCCATGGAAAACATCGCCTGCGCCGGTCGTGTCAATCACAGCTACGTCGAAGGCCGGCGTGTGGAACCGGTCGTCCCGCGTGACGGTGTAGCTGCCGGCCTTCCCCTCGGTCTGCACCACGACCGCCGGCCCCATGTCAACGATCGCGGCGCCGATCTCCCACGGATCCTCCCGGCCGGTGAGGGTCGCGCCGAAGCCGGAGCCGCAGATCAGCACGTCCACCTGCCGGACGAGCGCGGCCATCTTCGGTGGGATGGGCCGCCGCGTGGCCGAGCCGTCGAGCACGACCCGCTTGCCCGCGGCGCGCATCCAGCCGGCCGCCAGCAACGCGGCGTCGGCATGATAGCCATCCAGGTGCAGGATGTCGGCCGCCAGCATGTAGTCGCGATCCAACTCGGTGGGCGCGAGTTGGTACTCCTGAAATGCGTGGGAGCCGGTGAAGATCCGCTCGCCCGTTTGCTCGTGGACGCTCACCAGCACGATCTCGTTCTCCGGCACAGGACGGCAGACCATTCGGCTGATGTCAATGCCGCACTCGGTCAGCGTTTGCAGCTTGATCTCGCCCAGCCGGTCGTTGCCATAGGTCCCGACGAAGCCGGCCGGCACGCCCAGGCGCGCCACCGCGGCGATGGCGGTCGCCACCGGCCCGCCGCCATCCATGGCGATGCCGGTGAAGCGTCCGCCATCCTCCCAGGTGGGCATGTGGGTCAGACGCACGAGGATATCGAGCGTACACATGCCCAGGCCGACGACTTGGATGTGGTTCAGCGGGCAGGAGTCAGTCATCAGTTATCAGTCGTCCATTCCACATCGTACATCGTCCATCGTACATCACACATCCTCACACCACGACCGGCGCGATGTCCAGGAACTTGCACGCCTGGAGCAGCGCGGCGGTCCAGTCGCCGTGGATCATGCTGGCGTGGTGGATGAAGCCCTCCTCGACCAGCGTGCGGTAGAGCCGGGCGTGATCCTGCACTGCGACCCACGACCAGGTGCCCGCCAGGGTCTCATCCGACGGGATGATGTCGCCGGTGGTGATGAGCAGCTTCCACTGGTTATCATATTCGGCCAGGCGGCAGAGCGTCACCTTGCCGGGCTGAATCTGGAACTGGTTGAGGCCCGCTTGCGGATCGGCTTCGGGGGTGGGGAGCGCGCCGGCCATGTCCTTGCGCGAACGGAGCGCGATTTGGTTCTTGTTCGCGGCCAGGGAAGCGGGCGCGTTGCCGCAGTGCCAGGCGAGCAGCCAGTTGGGGTTGTCGCGGTGCTGGATCGTCCAATCAATGAAGTGCGGCTTCGTCGCGCCCAGCGCGGCCTGGTAGGAGATCAGCATCGCTTCCGCGCCCAACAGATCAGCTTCGCAGGCGGTCAACATGCCGCGATCGGTCAGCCGGCTGTAGGTGCTGCAGACCGAGATGCCCATCATGCGCTGAATCGCAGGCCAGCACTGCACGGCCATCGCCGAGAGCTTCGATCGCTGCCAAAACTCGGTCAGTGCCAGTTCCAGCTTGGCCGCGTTCAGCAGATAGTTCTGGCTGACCGTGATCTCCTTGAATTCATCCTGCACGTTGGCGACCTTGCCGGTTACCTGCGGGTCGTCGTCGGCGTAGCGCCGCGCCAGATCTACGATGTCATCCAGGTTGGCATAAATCACGTTCTGGCCGAACTTGAGCGCCAGCGCGTGCTCATCGTAGCCGACCGTCTCGAAGGTCGCGGGCCGCACGCCGACCTGCCCCAGCCGTGCGCCCCGCATCCCCTTCACAACCGCGACCGCGCGGACGAACGAATCTGCCGCTGCGGCAAATTCCGGCTCATCGGGGAAGAAGATGCCTGCGTAATGGAAGGGAATCTTGCGGCGGTAGAGCGCCGACGCCATCGAGAGGTTGCCGCAGTAGGAGTCGGACTGCCGCGCCATGGCCGGGCCGGTCAAGCCGGCCGGCTCCTTCGTGGCGTAGAGCAGCACCGGCACACCCAGCTTCTCGGCAATCTTGGCGGCCGAGCGTTCGTCGCCGAAGTCCAGCGGGCAGAGCACCAGTCCGTCCACCTTTTGCTGGCGGAAGAACTCGGCGACCGTCTCCGCCTCATCCAAATCATGCACCGCACCGAAGGGCGTCAACCCGGCCGCCGCGTCGAGCGTCACCCCATCCGGCGCGGGCTGCGGCATGAGTACCTGTGCCACGCCCGGCAACGCCGATAACGCCCGAAAACTCTCCTCGCGCATCTTTGCGGTCCAGGGTGTCCATTGGAAGCGATAGGACGGGACAAAGCCAAGCCGTACAGAAACAGACATAGGTCATGGGTTCCTTTCCGAAGGGCATTCCGAAATCGTTTTCGGGTTCATTCATACTCCTAATCGCGCCCGCTGTCAAGTTTGGCGCGTGACTACAGGATTTGACAGCCTCTGGAATCCATGTTACAAACGACCTCACAACAGTATAGCTTCGGATGCAGGTGCGCCAGTCGCTCGGAAGCGCGGCGCGTAATGGGGGAAGACCGGTTTCAGTCCGGCGCTGTCCCGCAACTGTAACTTCGGCCCTACGGTCGGTCGAAGAAGCCAGATGACCCGCCTGTATCCAGTCCGTGACACCCTCGCGGAAAGGGGTGGGTTATGGATGCCGGCTTGGCCGGCAACCGACAACACCCCCGTCATCATGACGGGGTTTTTGTTTCCATGGCTCAACAGCGTGCCCCTGTGTTTGGGCACCGTGCGCGGTTGAGCTTTTTTCGTTAACCGCCCCTGTCACCCCGCGAGCATTCCATTCCCGAGGAGGAATCATGTCTCGCTCTCCGTTGTTCGTCGTCCTGTTCATCGGCATCGCGTTGGCAGTCACCCTGGCTGCCTGCGCGCCAGCGGCGCCGACTATGCAGACCTTTGAGGTCTCCGAGACCTCAAAGGTCTGGGCGTCGCTCACACTCAAGGATGATCTCGGCCGCGAGGTCAAGCTCGCAGCCCGGCCGGTCCGCATCGTCTCGTTGGCCCCTTCCATCACCGAGGTGCTTTTTGCCGTCGGCGCTGGCCCGCAGGTGGTCGGCCTGACCAAATTCTGCACTTACCCGCCGGACGCGGCGCAGGGCCGCGAGATCGTCGGCGGCTTTACGGCCAAGTCGCTGAGCGTCGAGAAGATCATCAGCCTCAAGCCCGACCTCGTCGTCGCCGGGGGCACCACGCACAAGCCGATCAGCGAGGCGCTGGAGGCGGCCGGGGTGACGGTGTTCAACCTCGAGCCGAAGGACTTCGCCGGCGTGTACGCGGACATCCTGGCAGCCGGCGCGCTCACCGGCAACCTGGCGCAGGCCGAAAAAGTCGTGGCCGGCATGAAAGCACGCATCGAGAAGGTGGCCGCGGCCGCGGCGGGCATCCCGCAAGATCAGCGCGTCAAGGTCTTCTACGAGGTGTGGGACGAGCCGCTGATGACCGCTGGTCCGGCGACTTTCGTCGGCCAGATGATCGAGTTGGCCGGCGGGGTCAACATCTTTGCCGACGTGAAGGAGCAATACCCGACGGTCAGCAGCGAGGCGGTGATCGCCCGCGCCCCGGCCGTAATCGTCGGCCCCAGTTCGCACGGCGAAGGTCTGATAGCCGAGAAGATCGCGGCTCGACCGGGCTGGGGGGATCTGGCCGCGCTCAAGGCCGGTCGCGTCGTGATCGTGGACGGCGACATCATCTCCCGCTCCGGCCCGCGCCTGGCCGATGCGTTGGAAGCCGTGGCGCGCGGGCTGTATCCTGAGCGGTTCAAGTGAGACGAGTCAAACTGCTGGCCGGGTTGGCCGCGCTGCTGGCCGTCGGGCTGATCGTCAGCCTGGGGGTGGGCGCGGTGGCCATCCCGCCGGGCCAGGTGATCGCCGCGCTGTGGGCCAGGCTGACCGTCGCACCCCCACCATCGGCGCAGGACGCGATCATCGTCTGGGATCTGCGGCTGCCGCGGGCGCTGCTGGCGGCCGCCATCGGCGCGGGGCTGGCATCGGCCGGCGCGGCCTACCAGGCGGTCTTCCGTAACCCGCTGGCCGATCCGTTCGTGATCGGCGCATCGGGCGGCGCGGCGCTCGGCGCGACCGCGGCGATCGTGGGGGGGCTGCCGCTGGTGATGCCCGCGGCGTTCGCCGGCGCGGTGATCGCGGTGGTCGCGGTCTACCTGCTGGCGCAGACCGGCGGCCGGCCGAGCGCCATCAACCTGCTGTTGGCCGGCGCGGCGCTCAGCACGCTCCTCTCGTCGGCGGTGACGTTACTGATGTTCCTGAGCGACCGCAACCTGCACGAGGTGTTCGCCTGGCTGATGGGCGGACTGGCGGGCCGCAGTTGGTCGCATTTGCGCACGACCGCGCCGTTGATGCTGGCCGGAGTCGTCGCGCTGTGGGTGTTGGCGCGGCCGCTCGACGCGCTGACCGGCGGCGAAGAGAGCGCGCAGAGCCTGGGGCTGAACCTGGGGCGGGCGCGCTTTGCGATCGTGGCCGCGGCGACGCTGGCGACCGCGGCCGCAGTCGCGGCGGGCGGCATCATCGGCTTCGTCGGCCTGATCGTGCCGCACGCGGGCCGGCGGCTGGTGGGCGGCGCCCATGCCGGGCTGATCCCAGTCTCGGCGCTGGCCGGTGGGCTGCTCGTGCTGCTGGCCGACGACCTGGCCCGCACGGTCGTCGCGCCGGTCGAGTTGCCGGTCGGCGTGCTGATGGCGCTGATCGGCGCGCCCTTCTTCTTGTGGCTGCTGAAACGGGGGTGACGGGATGACGACGCTCGAAGCGCACGATCTCACGTTGGGCTATCGCAACGGCGCGGTGCTGGCTGATCTGCGCCTGGCCGCGCGGCCGGGCCGCGTGCTGGCGCTGGCCGGGCCGAACGGCGCGGGTAAGACGACCCTGCTGCGCGCGCTGGCGCGATTGCTGCGGCCGCGGCAGGGCGCGGTGCTGCTGGATGGTCGCGACGTGTGGCAACTCTCGGAGCGCGACACGGCGCGGCGGCTGGGGCTGGTGCCACAGAATGAGGCCTCCGAATGGCCGCTGACGGTCGAGCAGGTCGTGGGGTTGGGTCGCGCGGCGCATCGGGGCTGGTTTCGGCCCTACTCGCCGGCCGATCACGCCGCGGTGGACGCGGCGCTGGATCAAACCGGGTTGGGGCTGCTGCGCTCCCGGTTGCTGGCCGAGCTTTCCGGCGGCGAGCGCCAGCGGGTGCTGATCGCCCGCGCCCTGGCGCAGCAGCCGGCCACGATCCTGTTGGATGAGCCGACCGCCCATCTCGACCTGCGCTACCAGGGTACGGTGCTCGGCCTGGCGCGGCGGCTGGCGCACACGTGCGGCATGGCCGTCGTGCTCAGCCTGCACGATCTGAATCTGGTGGCGCTCTACGCCGACCAGGTGGCGCTGATCGCGGACGGCGGTCTGCTGGCCGAAGGGACGCCCGACGAGGTGCTGACCGCCGGTCACTTGCAGCGCGCCTATGGCGTCCCGGTGGCGGTGGGCCGGCATCCGGTCTACGGCACGCCGCTGGTGATGCCGGCGGCAGAAAGGGAATCAAGCCATGTCTGAAGTTCAACGCCGCGCCGTGCGGCAGGAGCATCGCAAGAAAGGCCTCGTGATCGTCAACACGGGGGACGGCAAGGGCAAGACCACGGCCGCGCTCGGCATCGTCCTGCGCGCCTGGGGCCGGGGGATGCGCGTCTGCGTGGTGCAATTCCTGAAAAATGAGCACGCCCGCTTCGGCGAAATCCGGGCGGCCGAAAAGCTCGGCATCGAGTGGCTGAGCACCGGCGACGGCTGGACCTGGACGAGCCAGGACGGGGCTGAGACGCAGGCGCGGGCGCGCGCGGCCTGGGGCCTGGCGCAAGAGAAGATCGCCTCCGGCGGCTACGACATCGTCGTGCTGGACGAATTCACCTATCCGCTGCACTATGGCTGGCTCGACACCGCCGGCGTGCTTGCGTGGCTGGCCGGGCACAAGCCGCCCATGCAGCACGTAGTCATCACCGGCCGCTACGCGCCGCCCGCGCTGGTCGAATTCGCCGACCTGGTGACGGAGATGCACGAGGTGAAGCATCCCTTCGCCCAGCAGCAGATCCGGGCGCAGGCGGGGATCGAGTTTTGATGGACGCCCTTCCCCCTCGCCTGGTCATCGCGGGCGCGCACAGCGGCGCGGGCAAAACCACGCTGACTGCCGGCCTGATCGCCGCGCTGCGCCGCCGCGGGCTGGCGGTGCAGCCGTTCAAGGTGGGGCCAGACTACATTGACCCCACCTATCACACGCTGGCCGCCGGCCGGCCCTGCCGCAACCTGGACGCGTGGATGTTGCCCCCCGACGCCGTGGGCGCGGCCTTTGCCCGCGGCAGCCGCGGCGCCGACCTCGCCGTGATCGAGGGGGTGATGGGGCTGTTCGACGGCTTCGGCTACGACGACGAAACGGGCAGCACCGCACACGTGGCAAAGCTTCTCGGCGCGCCCGTCATCCTGGCGCTGAACATCCGATCACTGGCCCGCAGCGCGGCCGCGCTGGCGCAAGGCTACGCCAACTTCGACCCTGCGCTGCCGCTGGCGGGCTTCATCCTCAACCATGCCGGGAGCGCAGCTCACGGGGCCGGCGTGGCGACCGCGATCACCGCTGCGACGGGCCGGCCCTGCTTCGGCTGGCTGCCGCGGGACGAGCAGTTGCGCATCCCGGAACGCCATCTGGGCCTGGTGCCCACCGCTGAGCCG